>JBIIUN010000527.1:0-3327 GCA_044339945.1 Kapaibacterium sp. (SeqCode) | reverse complement strand
GGCGGAGTTGCAGGCCCTCACCGCGGCGGGGATCGGCGGCTTCGCGCTGAATACTCCGCCGGCGGTGGCCACGGCGATCGCAGACCAGGCGGCCCAGCTCGGCCGACCGTTCACCTTCACCCTGCCGGCCGGCACCTTCAGCGATCCGGACGCGGGCCAGACGCTGACCTACTCGGCGAGCGGCCTGCCGGGCTGGCTGAGCTTCGATCCGGTGACGCGGACCTTCACCGGCACGCCGACGGCCCTGGGTGCGAGCACGATCACGGTCACGGCGACGGACAGCGGGGCGCTGGGGGTGAGCACGCCGTTCACGGTGAGGGCCGGCTTCTCGCCGGATGCCGTGGTGGCGCGCTACAACTTCGTGGCGAGCGGCTGGTCGGAGCCCGGCGTGCCTAGCGAGGTGCGGGGCTCGTTCACGGCGACGTTCGAGCCGATCACGGGCAATGGCTTCAACGTGGCCGAACTCGACGCGGTGGTCTTCCAGGTCAACGGCGTCACCTATTCGGCGCAGAACACCGGCCTGGTGGTGCAGAACGGGCGGCGCACCGGGGCCGGGGGTGCCAATCACGAGGCCCGCTTCGAGTTGGGCGGGCTGGCCAGCGGTGGCGTCTCCAGCTTGGGCGGCGGCAACTATGACTTCCGCCTCGCGTTCACCGACTTCAGCGGAGTCATCGACCCGCCCTCGTTCATGTTCAGCAAGCCCGGCGGCGGAATCTTCGTGGCGAGCTCGGTCACGGTCACGCGGGCGGCCGCGGCGCCGGTCTTCACCGCGAAGTATGCGTTCTCGGCGACGGGCTTCTCGCCAGCGGGACCGGACGCCACGGTGGCGGGCACATTCACCGCGACCTTCAAGCATACCGGCCTCTCGGGCGGGGCCGGCTGGGTGCCGTCGATCCTGGAAATGCTCGAACTCACGATCAACGGCGTGGCGCAGGATCTGGCGACGGCGGACCTGAACGTCCGCAACGTGAGCGTCTGGCCCCAGGGTTTCACCGCGCGGTTCGAGCTTGGCGGGCGGTTCAGCGCCTATGGCGGCGGCATGAACACGGACGACTTCCACCTCTACTTCACCGATTTCGGCGGCATCGGAGACGGCATCGCGGTCCCGCAGTTCGTCTACACGACGACCCAGGCGCTGGGGTTCCACACCGCCGCGACGGTCAACGTGACCCGGGTGGCGGCGGATCCGTTGCCGGGCGGCGACCTCGCCGTGGAGCAACCTGCGGGTTCGCCGGTCTGGAGCGGCCTGACCACGGTGGATTTCGGCCCCATCTCGGCCGGCGCTCCCTTGGGCCGCACGTTCACGGTCCGCAATCTCGGCGCCGGCACGCTTGGCGGGTTGACCGCAACGGTGCTGGGAGCGGCGGCGGCGGACTTCTCGGTGGGCGGACTGCCGGGCGGCCCGCTCGCGGCGGGCGGCGACACCACCTTCACGGTCACCTGCAATCCGACCGCCGGGGGAACCCGGACGGCGACGCTCCGCCTGCGCTCCTCGGACCCGCGGGAAAACCCCTTCGACGTGCCGCTCACCGCGGTGGGCCTGCTGCCCGAGATCGCGGTGGAGCAACCGGCGGGAACGGGGCTGGCGGATGGGACGGGCAACGTGGCCTTCGGCCCCACGGCCGTCGGGGGTGCCCCGTTGGCGAGGTCCTTCACGGTGCGGAACACCGGCACCGGCCAGTTGTCGCTGGCCGGGGTCAGTGTGACCGGCGGTCAGGCGGGGGATTTCACCGTCGAGGCGGGCAGCCTGCCCCTCGTCCTCGGACCGGGAGGCCAGGCCAGCTTCAGCGTGGCGTTCGTGCCGGCGGCGATCGGGCTGCGGGGCACGACGCTGGTCATCACAAGCAACGATGCCGACGAGGCGACCTTTGAGGTCGCGCTGCTCGGAATCGGAACCGTCAACCTGCCGCCCACTGGCACGCCGGACACGATCCGGCGGCTGAGTTCCTCGGAGATCGCCAAGGTGCCGGTGGCCACCTTGCTGGGGAACGACTCCGATCCTGACGGCGATCCGCTCAGCGTGGTCGGGGTCGGCGACGCCCAGCCGGCGGGAGCCAGCGTCGGCATGGCCGGCGGCTGGGTCACGTATCGGGCGCCCGGGCCGGGCCCCGGCGCCGGGAGCTTCACCTACACGTTGGGCGATGGTCAGGGGCACACGGTCGTGGTGTCCGTGACGGTGAATGACTACTCGGAACCCCCGATCACCTCGGGCCTCGCCAACGCCCAGCGCATCACGCCGGCGGGCGACGACATCACGCTGACCTTCTTCGGCGTGCCCGGGCGGAGCTACCGGGTGCAGTTCACGACCGAGGGCGCCCCACCGTATGCGTGGACCGAATTTTCGCCGCCCGCCGACTACGTCGCGCCCGCCAATGGCGTGTTCACCCACACCGACTCCCAGCCCGCCGGCCCCGTCCGCCTCTACCGCGCCGTGGCCCGCTGAACCAGCCGCCCAACCTTCAACCCCGTCCGCCCAATGAAAGCACTGCTTCGCCCCGCCCTTGCCTCCCTGCTCCTGGCCTCCCCGGCCCTGGCCAACATCATCACGGAACCGCCACGGCACTACTCGTTCGCCTACACCCTCGCCGACCTGGAGGATCCGCCGCAGTCGTTTGCGCTGGCCGTGTCCGACTCGGCCATCACATCGCTCACCCAGGTGCGCGTCGGCCTGCAACTGTCCGGCGCGACGCCGGGCAGCGGCTTCGCCAGCGAGATGTTCGTCTCGCTGACCAAGGATTTCAGCCTCACCAGCGTGCTGCTCAACCAGGTTGGAATCGGCGCCGGTGATCCGATCGGCCACGGTTACGACGGCTGGAACGTCACCTTCGACGATGTGAGCGGCGCGGGCGACATCCACCAGGCCTCGCTCGTCGCCGGGATCCTCGGCGGCGTATGGCAGGCCGACGGCCGGCTCAACCCGGCCGACTCCTCGCGGCCGGCCGGACTCGGCGTGTTCGCCGGTGTTCCGGGCAACGGCTCCTGGCACCTCAACGTCGCGGACCTCGAATTGGGCGGCACGATGCGGCTGACCGGTTGGTCGCTGATCCTGACCGGCGAGGCGGGTGACATTCCCCTGATTCCCGAAGGCGGCACCGGGGGCGGCGGCGTGTTCATCGCCGGTGCCGTCATGGTCGGCCTCTGGCGGCAGCATTCGCGCCGCGCCTGACCGCACGCCGTCCGCTTGCGTCTTGCCATCGCCGCGCCCACCCACGTCCGCCGCCACCCGCGACGTAGCCGCCGACGTTAGTCGGTGGCAGTCCGTCGCCCGCGCCGCCGAAACCCACCGCCACGGACTCACGTCCGCGGCTACGGGGGCGTTCTTCCAGG
>JBIIUN010000528.1:0-3327 GCA_044339945.1 Kapaibacterium sp. (SeqCode) | reverse complement strand
CTGCGTGAAGACGCGGTAGCGCCACCAGGGCAGGTGGTTGGCCGCATCCGTGTTCGCGGTCGCCGAAAAGATGAAGGCGGAGCCCACGAGCATGAGCCCGAGCACCGCGAGCCAGAGCGGCCAGAGAATGCTCCCCTCGCGACGGGAGGGAGTGGCGGTGAAACGGTTCATCGCTGGGCCAGCCTCCTCGCCGGATTGCGTTCCCGGTCGCGCAGGAACTCGTAGATGCGCTTCGCCACCGGGGCGCACGTGCCGCCGCCGGAGCCGCCGCTTTCCACCATCACAATGACGGTGTAGCGGGGGGCTTCATAAGGACCGAAGCTGGCAAACCAAGTGACCTTGTCCTTGCGGCCGTTGCCCTTGATTTCCGCGGTGCCGGTCTTGCCGCAGACGGCGAAACCTTCGAGGCGGGACGCTTTGCCCGTGCCTTCCACGTCGCTCACGTCGTCGCGCATGGCGGATCGCAGGGTTTCGAAGTGGCGCTTGGCGACCTTGATCTCGGACCGCAGCTGCCCGGGCCGGACCTTGGTAGTTGCGCCTTCCGAAAAGACGTCGCCCGGTTCGATCCGATCCACCACGCGGGGCCAGAACACTTTGCCGCCATTGGCGACCGCGCTGACGGCCACAGCGAGTTGCACCGGGGTGAGGGTCATTTCCTGGCCGATGCTCACGTTGGCGAGATTGCCCTGGGTCCAGCCGCGCCGGGCTACTTCTTCGACCGTGGGAAAGTCTCCGTCCTTCACCTCTTGGATGCGGATGCCCGTGTCTTCTCCCAGACCGAACCGGTGCCCCATCGACAGCAGCTTCTCCCAGCCCAGCTTCAAGCCGTGGTCGATGTAATAGCTGTTGCTGGAGCGAATGAAGGCCCGGCGGAAGTCGTATTGCCCGGCGGGGGCGGTATCCTCGATCTTGCGCCGTCCCAGATAGTAGGCGCCGCGGCCGGGCCGGGAGGGGTCGCCCGCGACGGTATACATTGCGGCCGGATCCAGGCCGTCCTCCAGCAGGGCAAGCGCGTGAAGAATCTTGAAGGTCGAGCCCGGGGCGTATTCGCCGTAGGTCGCGCGGTTGAACATGGGGCGGGCCGGTTCCGCCATCAGGACATTGGTCCAACGCTGCCACGTCACGCCGTCGATGAATTCGGTCGGGTCGAATGTCGGGGCGGAGGCCATCGCCAGGACGTCGCCGTTGGTTACGTCCATGACCACCACGGCCCCGCGTTCGTCGCCCGATACGGCGGCCAAGGATTTTTCCACCGCCTTCTGAAGTTCCAGGTCGATGGTGGTGACAAGGTTGAGCCCTGCCTGCGGTTCGGCCAGCTCCTGTTCGCCGTGCTGATGCCGGTAGCCGAGGCTGTTGACCATGATGCTCTTGGCCCCGGCGACGCCGCGGAGTTCGGTGTCATATGCCTTTTCCAGGCCGATGCCCCCGACGTAATCGCGCTGCCGATAGTCGAACCGGCCTTCCTCCTCGTCGTATTCATCGTCGCGCCGGAGGTGACCGACCAAGTGGACGGCCACCTTGCCGTTCGGATAGCTGCGGATGGGCACCAGTTCGAGCCGGGCGCCGGGGACGCTCCAGCCCAGTTCGGTGATTGAGGCAATCTGGTTGGGCGTGCATTCCTCGATGATCGGCATGGGCAACGCCCGCTTGGTGAGCCAGTAGTTGTGGAATTGTTCCTCGGCGTAGAACCGGACGTTCGTGGAGCCGCTCATCCGCGTGTAGATCGCCACGACCGCGTTGCTGACCACCGTGTAGCGGGCCGAACGGTTCAGGTAGTCGATGTCGGCGACCGTCAGCCCCGAGCCGCGTTTTTCACGGCGGAACTTGGCGGCAACCCACGCCACAAAGCCGTCCTGGGCCGGAGCGGGATTCAGTCGGCGGGCGACCAGGAGATTGGTCCGCTGGCGGCGGTATTCGTCCTGGAACTGCGGGCGAAGTTCGTCGAGGTAAAGGGACAGGCGGTAACGCGGCGAGTTGCCCACCAGCTCGTGCCCGGCGCGGTCGAGGATCTTGCCGCGCATGGCCGGCACGCGGACGGTGCGGAAGCTTTGGACCTCCTGTTTTTCCCGATACTTCGCCGCGGACATGACCTGCACCTTCCAGAGCCCGCCGAGCAGGATGAACAGCCCCACGGTGATGCCCCAGGCCACCACGCGGAGCGGCCGGTCACCTTTGTTGAGCTGGTCGAAGAGGAGCATCGGGTGGCTTCAGAGACGGCCGCGCTTGATCTGGCGGTCGGGCCGGAAACTGGATTCCGCCACGGGTTGGTAGTCGAAGGTAAGGCGCAGGGCGTCGAACAACACGAAGCACGCCGGGCACAGCGCCCCGTTGAGCAGTCCGCTGACGAGCAACTGCCAGACGGTGCTCCAGCCGTGGATCGGCTCGCGTTGGCCAAAGGACATGATCAGCAGCGTGGCCAGCGGAACCAGGACCGCGGTGCCGAGTCCGAGCCAGAATTGGGCGTAGGCCTGGTTACGCAGGATGACATGGCGGCGCGTGTGGATCAGGAAACCGGCGAGGAAAAATGGCAGCACCGAAACCCCGAGGCGGTTGGCGGAAAGGGAATCCAGCCCCAAGCCGGCAAAGACCGCCAACGCCGTGGTCAGGAGCAGGTGATTGGTCAGCGAGGCGTAAACAATCACGGCCGGCACCAGCGACAGCGGGGTGCCCAGCCAACCCGCCAGCGGCGCGAATTGCGTCGAGGAAAAGACTGCCAACCACGTCACGACCAGGAGGAGCAGGGGAGTGATCCAGTTCATGGCGTGAGCACCCAGATTTCCTCCAGGCGGTTGAGGTTGGCGGCCAGGCGAAGTCGGGCCTCGGTATAAAGGCCGCCTTCGACCGTGCGGGAATCGGCAATGGTCCCGATGGGAATGCCCTTGGGAAACACGCCGCCCAGCCCGCTGGTGAGCACCTGCTGGCCGGTCATGATGGCCGGGCTGTTCTGCAAGGTGCGAAACGTGATGTAGCCGTCGCCGACGGCGGAAGAGCGCGCTTCCTGGATGATGCCATTGTCCCGGGTCTCGGCGACGATGGCGGAAACCCCGCATTCCGGGTCGCCGATCAGCGCCACCTCCGAATGGGTCGGGCCGACCGCCCGGATGCGCCCGACCAAGCCGTCATTGGTGATGATCGGCAGGTTCACCTGGGCTCCGTCGCGGGCGCCGAAGTCGATGGTCACCGAACGCCACCACGTGCTGGGTTCGCGACCGACAACATGCGCTGGGCGCCGCTTCCAAGGCGTCTTAGGCTGCCAACCGAGCAATCCACGAAGGCGGGCGTTTTCGGTGAGCGCGTCCTGCCCTTGGGTGGCGGCCAGCCGGAGCT
>JBIIUN010000526.1:0-3328 GCA_044339945.1 Kapaibacterium sp. (SeqCode) | reverse complement strand
CTCGCAATTGCTTCGGCCGGCTCTCCTCCGGCACAGCCAGCCCTGCCTTCACGGCATCCAGCACCCCGGCCCGGCGCTTCGAGGTCAGGTAGGGCGGCAAACGCACCGCGCGGACGCCCGCGGCACTGGCCTGGGCCGCGATCTCGCTAAGCGTTTCGTGCTTGAGGATAAAGAAGGGCGGCCGGCCGGTGCGGAGCGCGTCCTTTTCGCGCCAGTGCCAAAGCTCCCGCAGGACCGCCAGGCCCGTATCGTCGAGCACATCGTGCCCCTTGATGCGCCAAACGGATTCCGGGTCGGGCTTGGACGGCTGGGCGGCGTCCGAAATCAGGCGCGCGCAAATCTGTCGGTGCCATTCGAGGCGGCCCGCGGCCTTGAGACGTTCAACCAGAGTTTCCTGCAACGGCCGCAGGTATTTCACGTCATTCAGCGCATAGGCCACCATGCGCGGCGTCAGCGGGCGTTTGCCCCAATCGGCCTTCTGGGCGCCTTTCTCGAGGGTGACGCCCACCAGCTTTTGCAGCACGTCGTTAAGGCCAAACTTCGGCTCCCCGAGCAACCGGGCCGCCCACATCGTGTCGAAAATCGCCGCGGGCTTGAAGTGGTGGCCCGTGAACAGCAGGTGCAGATCGTAATCCGCCGCGTGGAAGATCAGTTCGTGGCGGTCGAAGGATTCCCACAGCGGTTCCAGGTGCAAATCCGCCAAGGGATCCACCAAAACCTCCTCACCCGGGATTGAAATCTGCACCAGGCACAGCTTTTCCGGGTAGGCATGGAGGCTGTCCGCCTCCGTATCCACCCCTACCCAAGGGGCAGCCTGAATCCGCTCTGCGAGACCATTTAACTCTTCCGCCGTTTGAATCACCGCGGACAGCATGGGCAAAAACCCGCCGAGGGCCAAGCGGACAAATTCGCCGTCCGCGCCGCGGGAGGCGTTTGCCTTGGCCTGGGCATCCGGCGCAAGCTTGCCGGCATGTTCCGTCGCGTCACCGGCCGCCTGCTCCTGATCGGCCTTGGCTTCACCTTCGCCGCGTGGCTCCGGGCCGCCACGCCCAACATCGTCCTGATCTTCTGTGACGACCTTGCCTACGCGGACATCGCCTGTTTCGGCGCCCAAGGCTACCGGACGCCAAATCTTGACCGTCTGGCGAAACAGGGCACGAAGTTCACCAGCTTCTACACCGCCCAGCCGGTGTGTTCGGCCGCCCGAGCCTCCCTCCTGACCGGCTGCTATGCAAACCGCATTGGCATTCATGGTGCCCTCGGCCCCAATTCCAAGACCGGCCTGAGCGCCGGAGAAACAACCCTCGCCGAAGTGCTCAAGGGCCGCGGCTACGCGACCGCGATTGTCGGCAAATGGCACCTCGGACGGGCACCGCAGTTCCTGCCCACCCGGCACGGGTTCGACCGCTACTTCGGGCTGCCCTACTCCAACGACATGTGGCCCAACCACCCGGAAGCCGCGAAGGGAACCTACCCGCCGCTCCCGTTGATCCAGGATGAGGAAGTCGTCCAGGAAATGCCCGATCAACGACAGCTAACGACCCAATACACGGAACGAGCCGTCCAATTCATCGAGGAACAGCGCGGGAAACCGTTCTTCCTCTACCTCGCCCACTCGATGCCGCACGTGCCGCTGTTCGTCAGCGACAAGTTCGCCGGCAAAACCCGCCGGGGCCTGTTCGGCGATGTCGTCTCGGAAATCGACTGGTCGGTCGGCCGGGTGCTCATGGCGCTCCGACGGCTCAAGCTGGAGGAAAACACCTGGGTTATCTTCACTTCGGACAATGGCCCGTGGCTCAGCTACGGCGACCATGCGGGTTCCGCCGGTCCGTTCCGCGAAGGGAAAGGCACTGTCTTCGAGGGCGGCGTCCGCGAGCCCTGCCTCATGCGTTGGCCCGGAAAGATCCCCGCCGGCCGCACCTCGGACACGCCGTTGATGACCATCGACCTGCTGCCCACCATCGCGCAGATCGTGGATGCGCCCCTGCCCAGTCATCCGATCGACGGCCGCAATGTCTGGCCCTTGCTGGCCGGCCAACCCGGCGCCACGAACCCGCACCCCGCCTACTACTTCTACTACAACACGGGGGAACTCCAGGCCGTCCGGAGCGGCGACTGGAAGCTGCTGTTACCCCACACGGCCCGCTCCGTGAGCCATCAGCCCAAGGCGACCGGCGGCATTCCGGTCCGTTACCGGGCCCTGCCCGTCGGGTTGGAATTGTATGACCTCCGCGCCGATCCCGGCGAAACCCGAAACCTCGCCGACGAAAATCCGGCGGTGCTGACCCGGATGCTCTCGCTCGCGGAAGATGCCAGGCAGGACTTGGGCGATTCGCTGACCCGGCGCACCGGCAGCGGCGTTCGACCTCCGGGAAAAATCCCGTAGCGGCGGGTCATTTCACCAATACCGGCGCAATGATCGGCTTCCACAGTTCGTAGCCCTTGCGATTCATGTGCAGGCGGTCGGCGACGAAGATGTCCGGCTTGGGCAGGCCATCGGGTCCCAGCATCGGGGAGGTGACGTCGAGGAACTGTCGGCGCCGATCTTCCGCCATGAATTTGGCCAGCGCCGCGTTCACCGCCCGCACCTTTTCGCGTTGTTCCCAGCGGGCCGGGTTGACGGCGATTGAGAGGTAAGTGACCTGGGTGTCGCGCAGGTCGCGGTGAATTCGCTCTACCAACGCCTTCACGTCCGCGATCACCTCCTCAGGCGGCTTGCCGGCCGCCAAGTCATTGCTGCCGCAATAGAGGACAACTTGCCGCGGCCCGTAGCGCCGGATCACGCGTTCAAAGTGTTCCCGCAGGTCGCTGGTCTGGGACCCGCCGAAACCGCGGTTGATCACCCGAAGCCCGGGAAAGTCATTCGTCACCCCAGTCCAGAGGCGAAGATAGGAACTGCCGACAAAGACAATCGGGCGGCGGGGCGGCGGGTTCGTGGCGTCCAAGGCATCGAATGCCGCCAGCTCATTTGCCCAGCGGTTCGCCGAATCAAGCGGTGGAATCTCCACCGAAGGAAGATCCGCGCAGCCGAGGATCCCCAGCAGGCCGACACCCAAGACCGCAGCCCCAATTTGTTTCAGCTTCATGGACGGAATGGGTCGAAACGGTCGGCCGGCTTCACGCCTCGGTTGACTGCCGGCTCAAGGCCTCGGCGCCCGGGCCGAGCAGTGAGTTGCCGTTGGCGGGATTGGTCCCCGTCCCCGTTTGCGGTTTCGCCCTTCACCAAAGGAACGATTTCTCCTCGGCCAGCTCAGCCTCGCCCTGCCGGAGCGTCGCCCGCCAGGCGGTCACCTGCCCCAGTTCCTTGAATTGCTCCGGGGTGAGCTGG
>JBIIUN010000096.1:0-12419 GCA_044339945.1 Kapaibacterium sp. (SeqCode) | reverse complement strand
AAACGGTGTCGCGGAACACGACTTCGCTGGCCGGAAAGCGGCGCCGCAGGTGGGCAACCAGTTCCCGGACCCGCGCGATGGGCTGCGTCGTCTGGGAAACGACGCCGAAGGCGGGCCGCTCCGAGAGTGCGTCGATCTCGGACTCGCCCAGCACCACGTCGGCCTGCGGGAAATCACCGGTGAGGCCCCGCACCTCCACGTGGTCGCGCTGCCCGATGACGACCGGGTGCAGGCCCCGCGCGACCAACCCGGCCAGTGACCGGTGGGCGAAGTGGACCAGCGGACAGGTCGCCTCCAGCAACCGGTGGCCGCGCGCCCGGACTTCCGCCCGATGCCGGTCGCTGGTGCCGTGGGCGGTGATGATCACGGCGTCGGTCCGCACCGCCCCGAGGTCGCGCTCCAGGCGGACGCCGCGGGACCGCAGGTCCGCGAGCACGGTGTCGTTGTGGACGAGGTCACCGAGAACGGTGACGGGTTGGCGGGCGGCTTCGGCGTGGGCCAGGGCGATGGCGTCACGGACTCCGAAACACATGCCGAGATGTTCGGCGCGCAGGATGGTCATATGCTTTGCACTACAAAGTGAAGGAGTATGGCGGGTGAAATCCGTTCAAACGGGGACTCAGAAATTCTTCGACTGGGCGACGATCTGCTCGAGCAGGCCCAAATAGGCCGTGAAGGCGTCGCGGCCGGCCTTGGTCAGCGTGCAGGTGGTGAGCGGCCGGCTGTCGCGGAACGATTTCGTCACGCCGAGGTAGCCCGCTTCCTGCAGCGTGCGGATGTGGGCGTTGACGTTGCCGTCGGTCATCTGGAGCAGCTCGCGCAGTTCGGTGAAGGACAGTTCGGTCGAGGCCGCCAGCGCCGACATGATGGCGAGGCGGCCCTTCTCGTGGATCACGCGATCCAGTTGGAGAAACGGTTCCGGGTTCACGCGGCGGAGTTTTTCTCCTGGAGCAGGAGTTTGCCGGCCGCTCCCAGGTGGACCAATCCGAACATGACCCCCATTTGAAGATGGGCGTGCAGGAAGGGGCGTTCGGCATCCGGCTTCATCGCGGTCAGGCCGTAGGCAGCGCCAAATAGGAAAAAGGCCCAACCGACCTGGCGGATTCCCTTCAAGGTGAAGAATCCGGCAGCGTGCAAGGCCAGCCCGTAGCAGGCGGACCATGCGTAGGGGAGCGAGGTGGCCGGCAGCTCCGGTCGCACGACGACCACGGCGATGGTCAGCGCCACCCCGGCCAGCAGCGGAGGCAACATCGCCCCAACCACCCGGCGGGTTGGGGGAGTCCAGAAGGGCTCCTTCATCCCCAAGGCTTGTTTGCGGATCATCAGGAAACTGGTGGAGACGGCGATCCCGGCGACGGACAGCCAGAGGCGAAGAAACCCGGCCGTCGTATCGATGGCGAAGATCCCGCCGAGCGCCGTGCCGCCCAAGGCGATGAAGCCGACGGCCAATAGCACCGGCCCCAGTGCCCGCCGGTAGAGCGCCGCGCGTTCCATCAGGGTGCGGATGGTCTGGAGCTGCCGGGCGGCCTCGACGTCGTTCATGGCGTCATACTTTGTGATGCAAAGTGGCGGCGTCAAGCCGGTGTTCAGGAAGCGGAACGGCGGGAGCGCATCCTTTCATCGTGGCCAGCGGGGCCGGTTCGCTCGGGAGCTGCGGACGTGAGTCCGTGGGCGTGCCGGTCGGCGCGGCGGGACTGCCACCGACTCACTTCGGCAGCTACCGCCGGGGGCTGCGACTGCCGGCTCTGCCACGGTGAAAAAATACGCCCGGAAGGCGATGTCTCCCCCAACAAGGGACTCGACCGCGGCTGGCCCTACCGCCGACAGTTGTTTCGTTTTCCCGGTGAATGTCCCCCCTCCTCCAGCTTGCCGTTGGTCCCGCCTGTTCGCCGTGGCCGCGGAGTTGACGTCCCCGGCTCTCCACGGCGGCCTGAATCAGGGGTTCACCGATGTCGTCGAGATTCAACCAATCCGCGGAATCATCGCCTAAACCGTCCAAGCCAGTGTCCAGCCCT
Source organism: Kapaibacterium sp. (SeqCode) (assembly GCA_044339945.1). Lineage (GTDB taxonomy): Bacteria > Verrucomicrobiota > Verrucomicrobiia > Limisphaerales > UBA9464 > CAIWAH01. The sequence continues at coordinate 10,404 of JBIIUN010000096.1, read as the reverse complement.
CTACGCAACCCCTCGGCCATCGCGCTTTCCATTGCCCTTATTGGCACCCTGGCAACGGCGGACATTCCCAACGCCCGTGCGCTGGATCGCGACTTCCAGCGCCAGGCCCTGCCCGTGCTCAAGGAGTATTGCCTGGGCTGCCACTCGACCGAGAAACACAAGGGTGACCTCGACCTCGAACGCTTCGGTTCGCTCACCGAGGTCGTGAAGCAACCCAAGATCTGGCAGGGCGTGGTGGACCAGATGGCGCTCGGCGAAATGCCGCCCAAGGAAAAACCCCAGCCCTCCAAGGCCCAGGCCGCCCAGCTTGCCGGCTGGGTGAACCGCGCCCTCGAAGCCGCGGCCCAGGCCCGCGCAGGTGATCCCGGTCCGGTCGTGTTGCGGCGTCTCTCCAACGCGGAATACACCTACACGCTCCGCGATCTCACCGGCGTCGCCTTGCTGGATCCGGCGAAGGAATTCCCGGCCGATTCCGCCTCGGGCGAAGGCTTCATGAACGTGGGCAACTCGCTCGTGATGTCACCGGGCCTGCTCACCAAGTATCTCGACGCGGCGAAGGGAATTTCGGAACACGCGGTCCTGCTGCCGGACGGGATCGCCTTCTCGCCGAGCACCTCGCCGGCCGACTGGGCGGGCGAGCGGCTGACCGCAATCCGCGCGTTTTACGGCCGCTTCACCCAGAACGGAGGCGGCTCGGCGGTGAACCTCCAGGGCATCAAGTTCGACACGAAGGACGGCGGCGTGTTGCCTCTGGCGAAGTATCTCGAAGCCACGCTGGAACTGCGCGAGGCCGCCGGCGAAAGTGGCAAGAGGAAGGCGGAAAGCGAGAAGGCCAAGCGGTTGGCTGCCATGGCGCAGAAACACGGCCTCGTCCCGAAATACCTCAATACGCTCTGGTCGGAGCTGAACAACCCCGCGCCGTCGTTCCTGCTGGACCAGCTTCGCACCCGCTGGCGGGCGGCCAAGCCAGGGGACGGTGCGGCGCTCGCTTATTTCGTGAGCCAGTGGCAGCAGTCGCTCTGGCGCTTCACCCAGGTCGGCCACATCGGCAAACGCGACGGTCCGGTCGCCTGGCAAGTCCCGGTCACGCCGCTGGCCGAGGCGCGGGAAGTCCGCCTGAAACTGCCGCCCTCGACCAATGGCCAGGACGTCTCGCTGTTCCTCACCGCGGCCGACGCGGGCGACGGCAATGCGCACGACTTCGCGGTCTGGGAAAATCCGCGCCTCGTCGCCGCGGGCCGGCCGGACCTGCCGCTGCGCGACGTTCGTTCCGCCATGGCCCGGCTGACGGCGGGCCGCGACACGCTCTTCCGCCAGGCCGCGGGCTGCCTGGCCGCAGCCGCCGAGGTGAACGGGGCGCTGGACGAAGCCGGGGTAGCGCGCCTGGCTGGCCAGCACGGCGTCGAACCAGCCGCGTTGGCAGCTTGGCTGAGTTGCCTCGGTCTCGGGGCCGGTGAGGCCCGCCTCGAAGGCCACATGACCGCGCGCCTGGAAAACATGGCGAACTACGACTTCGTGACGGGCTGGAGCGCGGCCGACGCGCTGAGTGTCATCGCCAATTCTTCCGCCCAGCCCGTCCGCGTGCCCGGCAACCTGAAGCCCCACAGCGTTGCGACCCATCCGGCGCCGAACCGCCGCGCCTTGTTGAGCTGGCGCAGTCCGGTCGTCGCCACGGTGCGGGTGCAAGGAGTGGTGCAGCACGCGCATCCGGAGTGCGGCAACGGCGTGACCTGGACCGTGGAACTGCGCCGCGGTCCCACCCGGCAACGGCTGGCCGCCGGCATCGCGCAGGGGGCGAAGGAAGTGAAGTTCGGTCCGCTGGAGAATCTTGCCGTGCAGCCCGGCGATGCCGTGACCGTCGTGATCGGGCCGCGGGACGGGAACCACTCCTGTGATCTCACGGCGGTGGACTTCACGCTCACGGACGGCACGCGAACGTGGGATCTGGCGAAGGATGTTTCGCCCAACCTGCTGGCCGGCAACCCGCACGCCGATTCGCTGGGCAACGCCGGCGTCTGGCACTTCCACAGCGAACCCGACCAGGGCGGCGGTCCGGATTCCGTGCTGCCAGCCGGTTCGTTGCTGGCGAAGTGGCAGTCGGCCGGCGATCCCACGGAAAAGCAGCGCCTGGCCGGCGAAGTCCAACGCCTGCTCACCGGCACCGCCGAAGGGCTCGCGAAGGATTCGCCCGACGCAGCCTTGCGACGGCAACTCACGTCGTTGAACGGGCCGCTGCTCAGTTCGATCCTTGGTAGGAGCCGACGTGAGGAGGCTCACTTCGAACAAGGAATCAGTCAGAGCCTCGTTACCTCGGCTCCTACGAGTTGGGGCCTTGACCCCGCGCTGTTCGGCAAACACCCCGACGGAGCCAAGGTGGCCGAAGCCAGCCTCTGTGTCCGGGCGCCTTCGGTGATCGAAGTGCGTTTGCCCGCTGAACTCGCGGAGGGTTGCGAGTTCGTCGCCACCACAACGCTGCACGCCGAGACCGGCGCAGAGGGCAGCGTGCAAATGCAGGTGCTCACCACCAAACCCGCTTCCCTCGGGCTGGCGGCCGGCACCGCGAAGGAACAAGGCGGCAAAGGCACTTGGTCCGACGGCGAACGTCCGGTGGTTTCCGATTCGCCCATCCTGGTGAAGAACGGGAGTGTGGCTCGCCGGCGGATCGAGACGGCGCTGGAACAGTTCCGCCAATTGTTCCCGGCCGCGCTTTGCTACACGAAGATCGTCCCGGTGGATGAGGTGGTGACGCTCACGCTCTACTATCGCGAGGACGAGGCGCTGCGCCGGCTTATGCTGGAGCCCGCCGAGGTCGCCGAACTGGAGCGCCTCTGGGCCGAGCTGCACTTCGTCAGCCAGGACGCCCTGAAGCTCGTCGATGCGTTCGAGCAGCTGTGGCAATACGCCACGCAGGACGCCGATCCGAGCGCCTTCACGCCGATGCGCGAGCCCATCAACCGGCGCGCGCAGGAGTTCCGCCGCGAACTGACCAACGCGCAGCCGGCACACCTCACGGCCGTGCTGAAGTTCGCCGAGGGCGCTTATCGTCGGTCGCTCACGCCGGCTGAACGGGACGAACTGCGCGGACTTTACCGGAAGTTGCGCGCCGAGGAACTGCCCCACGAAGCCGCCGTCCGGCTGACCCTCGCCCGCACGCTGGTGGCGCCCGCCTTTCTGTATCGGGCCGAGAAGCCCGGTCCGGGCGAGCAGGCGTCCCCGGTCAGCGACTGGGAACTGGCCACGCGATTGAGTTACTTCCTGTGGTCGTCTGCGCCCGACACGGAACTCCGCGCGGTGGCCGCGAGCGGCAAGCTGCGTGAGCCCAAGGTTCTGGCCGCGCAGACCCGCCGGCTGTTGCAAGACCCGCGCGCCCGCCGGCTGGCGACCGAGTTCGCCTGCGCCTGGCTGCACGTCTACGACTTCAACGAGCTGGACGAGAAAAGCGAACGCCACTTCCCGACCTTCAACGGCCTGCGCGACGACATGTATGAGGAGACGATCCGGTTCTTCACCGACCTGTTCCGGAACAACGGCCGCGTGCTCGACATCCTCGACGCCGACTACGCCTTCGTGAACCCGGAGCTGGCGAAGCACTACGGGATTCCGGAGGAAGTCTATCGAGCCGGCACGGCGGCGGACGACGGCTGGCGGCGGGTCAGCCACGTGAAATCCCTCGGGCGCGGCGGCGTGCTGGGCCAGGCAACCACGCTGGCGAAGCAGTCCGGCGCCTCGCGCACGAGCCCGATCCTGCGCGGCAACTGGCTCGCCGAAACTCTGCTCGGAGAAAAACTCCCGCGTCCCCCGAAAGACGTGCCGCGGCTGCCCGAGGACGAGGTGACCGGGACGCTCACCGTCCGCCAACTCACCGAGAAGCACAGCACTGACCCGAAGTGTTTCGGCTGCCACCGGCAGATCGATCCCTACGGCTACGCGCTCGAAGGCTACGACGCCATCGGCCGGAAACGGGAAGTGGACCTCGGCGGCCATCCGGTCGAAACCCAGGCCAAGGTGATCGACGGTTCGGAGTTCGTCGGGCTCGACGGCCTGCGCAGCTACCTCCTGACGAAACGCCGCGACGCCTTCGTCCGCCAGTTCTGCCGCAAGCTGCTCGGCTATTCGCTGGGCCGCAGCGTGCAACTCTCCGACGGGCCGCTGATTGCCGAGCTGCGGGCGAAGCTGAGGAAGGACGACTTCCGGATTGCCCCGCTGGTCGAGGCGATCGTCCAGAGCCGGCAGTTCCGCGAGATTCGCGGCCGCGACGTGGCCGCGGAGGAATGACCCGTCACGGGCGGCCGGCGCGGATGCGTTCCAGCGTGGCTGCCATTGCCTGGACGCGCTCCGGTTCGGCGCCGGCCCGGTCGCGGGCTTCGGAGGGATCCGAGCGCAGGTGGTAAAGTTGCACCGGCCCGGTGCCTTCGCCCTTGGTCCAGCCGCCGGAACCGGGGGCGGCGATGAGCTTCCACGGGCCCTGCCGCAACGCGAAGACGCCGTCGATGGAATGCAGCACCAACGGGTCCCGCGCCGCCCGCCGGGACCCGCGCAATGGGCCGAGGAAACTTCGGCTGTCCTCTGCCGCACCGGCGGGGAGGGTTGCGCCGAGCAGTTCCGCAACTGTGGCCGTGAGGTCATTCAGGCCCACCAGCGCCGCGCTCGTGCGGCCCGGCCGGATGACCCCGGGCCAGCGGGCCAGCAAGGGCACGCGGTGGCCGCCTTCCCACGCGTCCGACTTCATGCCCCGCCAAGGACCGTTGGCTGCGTGGCCTGTGCGCTTCGCTTCGTCCGGCAGCCAGTGGGCGCCGTTGTCGCTGCTGAAAAGGACCAGCGTGTTCCGGTCGAAGCCGGCCGCCTTCAGCGCGTCGAGAATCTGCCCGACCGTGGCGTCCACCTGCGTCACGAAGTCGCCGCGGGCCCCGGCCGAACTGCGCCCCCGGAATTCCGGCGTGGGCACCCATGGGTCGTGCGGCGACGTCAGTGGCAGATAAAGGAAGAAGGGGCGCTGCGCCGTTTGCCGGCGGATGAACTCAACCGCCTTGGCCGCGAACTTCGGCTGGCAGCCTTCGTGGGTGAAGCCCGGTGAGGCCGGCCCGCCGCGCCAGAAACCGGCGCCGCCCTGCCGCTGGCTTTTGCTCCCGGTCACGCTGTTGGTCGGCACGCCGTCGACCCGGCCGTTCTCGACGTAGACGTAAGGTTCCATGTCCAGCGAGCCGGGCAGCACGTAGCTGTAGTCGAACCCGACCGTATGCGGCCCGGCACTGAAGGGCCGGCTGAAATCAACCTCGGCCGGCTTGGCGTCGGCCAACGCCGCAACGCCGGTCGGGGCCGGTCCGGTGGTGGGCCAGCCCAATCCGAGATGCCACTTGCCGACGCAGGCGGTGGCGTAGCCGTGCTGCCGCAGCAGGGACGCCACCGTGAGGCGGTCCGGCTCGATCAGCGGCCGCGAGTAGCCCCAAAGCACCCCGTTGGTCAGTCGCGTCCGCCAGGCGTAGCGGCCGGTCAGCAGCCCGTAACGGGTGGGTGTGCAGACGGCGCTGGGCGAATGCGCGTCGGTGAAACGGAGACCCTCGCTGGCGAGCCGGTCGAGGCGCGGCGTCGGGATTTTCGAAGCCCGATTGTAGCAGCCGAGGTCACCCCAGCCGAGATCGTCCGCGAGGATGAACACCACGTTTGGCCGGGCCGGCGGCCGGGCGGCCACTGTTGAACTGCCGCCCAGCAACGTCACCGCCAGCAACCCGACCCAGCGCAGTTGGCAGAACCAGCCCCGAGCCCACCAAGGAATGAGCCGAAGGATTGGCGCGGCGCCTCGTTCCAGCGCGGGCGACTGTCTTCCGTGGGGAGCGGGCAGCCGGTTCACAATTCCAGTTCGGTGGGGAACAGGCGGCGTTCCGGTTCGGCCCAGCCGGCGATGGCATCCAACACTTCGTCGAGCCAGTCGCACACGTCGTCGTCACCGGCTTCCTCGGCCTGCAGGCGGTATTCGTCGAAGAGCCGATACATCGGCGCCTGGGCCAGACCGTCGTCCCGGAACGCCATGGCCAGGACCCTCAACGGGTCGGCGGAATCCGCGGATTCCAACGCGGCCTCCAGGCGGGCGCGGTGGGCGGCGGTGACGGGCGAGGGCTTCATCCCGCGACGGTGGTGAACTTGAAGCGGGTCTCCGACTGGAACGGCGTGCCCGGGCGGACGACGGTCGAGGGGAACTGCGGGCGATTCGGCGAGTCGGGATAATGCTGGGTCTCAAGACAAAACGCGCCGTGCTTCGGATACGGCCGGCCGCTGAAGTGGTTAGCCGTGTAAAGCTGCACGCCGGGTTCGGTCGTGTGGCATTCGAGGACCCGGCCCGACAACGGTTCCACGACCCGCGCTGCGGGCCGCAGGGTGCCGGCCCGGCCGCGGAGCACGAAGTTGTGGTCGTAGCCGCTCGGTCCCTGGATCTGGGCGATCCGTTCGCCGATCCGGTGCGGCGAACGGAAGTCCAGCGGCGTGCCGGTCAAGGAGGTGATCTCGCCGGTCGGGATGAGGTCCGCGTCGCCGGGCGTGAACTCGTCGGCAAAGATCTGCGCCTCGTGGCCGTAGATGTCGCCGCCGCCGGCGAGGTTGAAGTAGGCGTGGTTGGTCAGGTTCACCACCGTGGGCCGGTCCGTGTCGGCCGCGTAGTGCAGGACGAGTTCGTTGTCGTCGTTGAGCGTGTAAGTGACCGTCACCGCCAAGTTGCCGGGAAAGCCTTCCTCGCCATCCGCGCTGCGCAGGCTCAGCTCCACGCTGGCGTCCTTCGACCCGGACCGCGTCTTCGGTGTCCAGAGCTTGCCGGCGAAGCCCTCGCGGCCGCCGTGAATATGGTGTTGGCCGGCGTTGGCCGTGACCTGCACCTCCCGGCCGTCGAGCGGGAACCGGGCCTCGCGGATGCGGTTGGCGTAACGCCCGATGACCGAGGCCGAGGCCGGGAATCCCTTCAGGTAAGCCTCCAGCGTGGGCGCGCCGCAGACGACGTTGGTGGCATTGCCGTGACGGTCGGGCGCGTTCACCGCCAGCATGGTCGCCCCGTAATCCATCACGCGAACCAGCAGGCCGTGCCGGTTGCGCAGCGTATGGACCTGCACGGGCCGGCTGTCGGCGAGGGCGCCGAGCTGAACCGACTCCACGCGGACCAATTTGGCGTCGCGCTGGACCACGCAGCCGGCCGCGACGCCGGCGAGGGAAGCAACTCCAAGGACACAGGCCTGGCGCCGGGTAAACTGGCGCGCCGGGGAAGAGGCGGTGGACATGCCGGACAGCGTAGCGAAGCCAGTCGCCGGCGTCTGCCCCGAAGTCGCGCCGCTAAAGGCCGCGACCGGGCAACCCTCCTAGGGGATTCACCCTAGGGGACAGACCGGACGCACCTGAGGGAAAAATACGGCATTGGGGAGGTATCGCGGAGCAGGTGGCGTGGGAATGGTCTGCTCGCCATGACACCGCACCGCGATGTTCAAATCGTGCCGACCGGACCCACGGAAGGGCCGGCCGCTTGCTGCTGGTTGTCGTCTGCAGTGCGGCGCGGGACGCGAGTGCGTTCCCGTAAGCTGTTAACGCAAAGCTCCACCAGGGAAGGTCGGAGCGGTGCATGGCCCTTGTTGCCCGCGGACCGAGACAGGCTGGGTTCGTGGGGAGACTCCTGCCGCGGCCGGAAGACGAGATCCGACAGTCCTTTTCCGGCTGCCGGCCTGGTTCTCCTGAGCAGCGGGGGGACAGTAACAGCCTGACAACGCACACCCACTAGCACTGAACACACAATGAACATCACCCGTAATAACCAAGCCCGTCGCCAACGCGGATTCACCCTGATCGAAATGATCGGCGTGCTGGCCATCATCGCCGTGCTCGCCGGCATGCTGGTGCCCCGCGTCCTCTCGGCGATCAACGATTCGCGCATCAACTCCACGGTCATGAGCATCAACGGCGTCCGCTCGGCCGCGATGACCTACTTCGGGAAGTATGGCAAGTTCGCCGGCGTCAATGGCGCCGCGCTCACCCTGGCCACCACCACGGCGACCAACTGGGACCAGGCGGTCCTCGTCTCCGAGGGCAACCTGGACAAGCCGTTCGAGACCAAGCTGGGCACCGAGGCCAGCACGGCCGTCGAGGTCGTCGCCGCGGTCACGGCCGCCACGACGGTGTCGGCGACCAACGCCGGCTTCGACTTTGACGGCACGCTGAGCTCGAACGAGGCCACGGGCTCGGTGGTGGTGCAGATCCGCTTGCCCGGCCTGGCGCTGGACGAAGCCAATGCCCTCAACCGCGCGCTGGACGGCGCCTCCGTGGCCGCCATCGCCGACGCCGGCAGCGATGCCACCGGTCGATGCAAGGTCAACTACAACAATCCGTCGTATGACCTGCTGATCTACGTCGCCCACAAGTAAGGCGGTCGGCGGCCCAAGGCCATGCCGACTTTACACCGACCCGGCGGCCAAAACCGCCGGGTCTTGCCCTCTCAAGTTCCAGCTCAACCGGACCCCAGATCATGAACGCCGAGCTTCGCCCCCTGAAGCGATCCCGCCACGGGTTCACGCTCGTCGAGCTGATCGGCGTGCTGGCGATCATCGCCCTGCTCGCCGGCATGCTGGTTCCGCGGGTCTTTGCCGCCATCAATGATGCCAACCTCAGCCGGCTCGTGGCCAACCTGCACTGGGCACGCTCCGCCGGAATCTCCTACGTGGCGAAGCATGGCCGGCTGGGCCGGTCGGGCGGTCGGCCCCTGACCCTGCCCACCCATGCCGCCGAGGCGGCCCATTGGGACACCGCGGTGCTGGTGCCCGAACTGCTGTTCGAGCAGCCCTTTTCGAGCCGGCTGGGCTCGGCTTCCGCCATCGAGCTGGTGGCGTCCCAACTGCCGAACGCGGACCCCGCAACCACGGAAGGCGCCTACGATCTGGACGGCTCCGCCACCGCCCCCAGCGTCGCGAACGAGGCTTCCGGCGGGGAGTTTGTCCTCCAGTGCCGACTGGTCGACGTCTACCCGGAAGACGCCCGGGACATCAACCGCCTGCTCGACGGCGCCGCTTTAGGAGTGGCCGAAGGTGACGATACCATTGGGCGCGTGAAATACGCGATCGATGGCGGCACCGGCCTGGCGACCGTCCGGATTTACCTGCTGCACAAATAGACCGCACGCCACCCGCCACCGAACTCCGCGCGAACGCCAAAGCCAAACCCCAACCACCGCAGCCATGACGGCCGCCTTTGCCAAACCGCTGACAGTCGAGGATCGACTGCTCCAGATGGGTGCGATTTCCGAGAGCCAGCTCGAGCTGGCCCGCCGGGAACAACGCCGCCGCGGCGACGCCATGCGCAAGGTGCTGGTGGACCTCGGCTTCGCCACCCCGGAGACCGTTTCCCGCGTCGTGGCCTCCGAGGCCCACGTCGGGGTCGTGGACCTCAACACGGTCTCGTTCGACCGGGAAGCCTTCCGGATGATCCCCGCCGACGTCGCCCGGCGGCACCTCGCCCTGCCGTTCTCGCGCCGTGACGGCGCGCTCACGGTGGCGATGGCCGATCCGTTCGACATCGTCGCGATCGATACCATCCGCCGGATCACGGGCTGCGAGCTGGACGTCGTCAGCGCCTCCGAGCGCGACATCCTCAACTTCCTCGACCAGCTCGAATCCTCCGGCGAACGCATCGAGGACTCGATCGACCGGATCGTCGAGAAGAAGGAGTCCGAGGAGAAGGTGATCACGGCCGCCACGGCCGCCGCCGCCGCGCAGAACGCCGCGTCGGCCGAGGATTCGCCGATCATCAACCTCGTCAGCCAGATCGTCACCCGGGCGGTGACCTGCGGCGCGAGCGACATCCATTTCGAGCCCGAGGAAAAGGTCATGCGCATCCGCATTCGCGTGGACGGCGTGCTCCGGCCCGACGTGCTGATCCCGAAGACGCTCCAGTCCGCCGTGATCGCCCGCATGAAGATCCTGGCGGACATGGACGTGGCGGAGAACCGCGTGCCGCAGGACGGCCGGGCGTCGGTGACCGTCAAGCGCCGGCAGGTCAACCTGCGCGTGTCCACGCTGCCCACGGCCTACGGCGAAAGCGTCGTCTGCCGCATCCTCGACGGCGGCACCCACGTCCACAGCCTGGCCTCGATCGGGCTGGCACCGGACGTGGAGAAGCAGCTCCGGAAAGCCATTGATTCACCCTACGGCGTGGTGATCGTCACCGGCCCGACCGGCAGCGGGAAGACGACCACCCTTTACTCCGTGCTCAACGAGATGAGCACGACCGAGCTCAGCATCTTCACGCTCGAGGATCCCGTTGAGCTCCGCCGCCAGGGCATGCGCCAGACGCAGATCAAGGACGACGTCGGGCTCACGTTCAGCGCGGGCTTGCGGGCGCTGCTCCGGCAGGACCCCGACGTCATCCTCGTCGGGGAGACGCGGG
>JBIIUN010000525.1:0-3329 GCA_044339945.1 Kapaibacterium sp. (SeqCode) | reverse complement strand
TGGTTGTTCACGTATCGGTCCGCGTGATCATCCGAGTAAAGCTGCCCGCCGAGCTGGAGCTGCTTGAGGTTCGACAGGCAGGCCGTGGTTTGCGCCTTAGTCTTGGCCTTGCTGAGGGCGGGCAAGAGCATTCCGGCCAGGATCGCGATGATGGCGATGACGACCAGAAGCTCAATCAGGGTGAAGGCGGCGCGGCGCATGGAACAAAGCTGAAGCAGTTCAACCAGTCCGCCTAGCGGGAAAGCGCGACGACATAGCGGCCAAGAATTTATCGCCGTCCTTCCTGGAAACCGTAGTCTTTAGGCCGCTGCCGTTGCTCGAATGAACACCCACCTCAGCGCCGACGATTGGATGGCCGTGCTGGAACGGCTTGCAGAAGCCTTGGGACGGGACGGACCGCCGGTTCGCCTTTGCCTCATCGGCTCCGCGGCCTGCCTCTTCGGCGGCATGGACGGACGCACCTCGCACGATCTCGATGTCTGGCGGCCGGCCAGCGACTACGACCGGCTGGAATTGAAGCGGGCCGCCGAAGCCGCGGGGCTGGCGTTTGATCCCAAGACGACCTTGGAGCCGGATCGTCCCTACTTGCAGTTCATCGAACCGGGACCGACAGAACTCGGGAGCTTTGCGCCCGTGTTGGTCGACCGGCTCGGACGGTTGGAAATCTACCGCCCGCCAATTGAAAACCTGATCGCGGCCAAGCTGATTCGCGGTGAGCCCAAGGACTTGGGCGACATCCGATTCCTCGTCAGCCGGCACCGACCTGACTTTGCGAGGGTCCGTGAAGTCATCGCCCAGTTCAGCTCCCGGGGACAGGAACAGGCTGGCGAAAACCTCGTCTATCTGGACATCCTCAACCCATGACTGCGCGCGAGGAAGAAATGGTCGCCCGCCATCTGCTGGCCCACCCGGAGGAAGTGGATGTTTACCTCAAGCAACGGCGTTGGGCCGAAGTCGCAGCCCTCGTCCGCTACGCCCGTCGTGACGTGCCCGTCGAACTGGCCGCGACCGATCCGGCCCTGTTTCGCACCCTGCGCGAACAGGTCACCCGTTTTTTCCTTCGCGGCGGTGATGTGCTCTCGCCCGAAAAACTGCTGGCGCAGCGCTAGACGTCGCTCGGGTTCCGAAAACCGCGAACATCACGAATCAGGCTGGAACCTGCCCTTTGGCGTCCTGCGCCGCCTGCCGGCAGGAAACTGCTGGCGGCGGGAGTTGTTCTGATCGCAAAGGCGGGAAAAACCGTGCCCCGCGCCACACCTCAACGGCGGCGGGCACGGCACCAACCCGAGAGGCCAACCAATGCGACCATCCCAAGCGCCCCCGCTGTCCCGGCTTCCGGCACTAGGTCTGGGTCAAGCATGGGGCTGACGCTGAGGGAGATACTGTCGAGGAGGGTTGTTCGGTCGTCGATCTGCGTGATGCCGTTCCCGTCGACATAGGTGGGGGCGAGGCTGTTGAACGCGAGCGTGTAGGTCATGCCCCCCTGAAGCACGAAGCCGGTGGCGGTCTTCGGGAACCAACCCGCCTTACCTGCGGAGGTGAAACGATCGTCGCCCCAGTCGTTCCAACTATTCGACTCGAGGCCGAGATACACCGCGCTGGTGTAGTTGCCGACCGTCTGGACGCCGCCGTTGCTGTCGGTCAGCGTGACGCTGTAATCGTTGGGGCGGCCGAACCATGTGTGACCGCGCCAAGAGGGGCGGTTGGCATCGAACCAATCCAGCGTCCCAACCCCGCCTTCGGTGGCCACGAACGTCTGGGACATGGTCTGGCGGTCCTTGATGATGCCAAAGACCCCTCCATCGTGGGCCCATTTCCATCCGGCGCCGAACTCCTCGGTGCGAGCGATGGCTCCACCGACCCAAACGCCCACTCCAGGGATATTCCCTTGCCATGAACTCCAGCCCCAATTGTTCCATCCAGCGCCGAGCGGTTGCCCACTGAAGGCGCCGGACGTGGGGGTGTAGCTGGGGTTTCCTTGAAGCACGGCCTGATTCTCAAAGCTGCCGTCGAGGACTAAAGCCGCGTTCGCCGAAACACCGGCGAACAACAGTGCCATTGATGGTCCGAATCTCATGATCAGTTGGTGCATTTTGTGAGACCTCTTTCGCATAACTATATATGGCAATGGTGCGAAAAAGGAAAGGCGAAAAACCACACAGTCAACAGTTTTGACGCGGCAATGACGCTTAGGGCGATTCAATTTCCACCACCGCCTTGATCACGCCGGTCTCCGGCTTCAGCCAGGCCGGGAAGGCTTCGATGACTTCGGCGAAGGGGGCGCGGTGGGTGATCCACGGACGGGTGTCGAGCTGGCCGGTTTCGATGGCGTGGATGATGCGCGTGAAGTCGCCCGGCAGCGCGTTGCGGCTGGCGAGGAGCGTGAGTTCGCGGCGGTGCAGCGCGGGGGCGTGCGGGAAGCTGAGTTCGGCCTGGGTGATGCCGACGTAGACGAGCCGGCCGGCGAAGGCGCAGTAGTTCAGTGCGTGGCTCATGGACTTGTTCGAGCCGGTGGCGTCCACGACGACGTGGGCGAGTTCGCCGCCGGTGAGTTCGGCGAGGCGCGCGAGTTCGGAGCCGTCGCCGGTGGTGAGGATGGTGTCGGGCACGCCCATGACATCGCGCACGAAGGCGAGGCGTTGCTCGTTCATGTCCATGACGATGGTGCGGGCGCCGGCGAGCTTGGTAAATTCGATGGCGGACAGCCCGATGGGGCCGGCGCCGATGACGAGGGCGGTTTCGCCGGCCTTCAACTGGCTGCGGTTCACCGCATGGCAGCCGATGGCGAGCGTCTCGACGAGCGCGGACTGCTCGTAACTGAGCTGGTTGGCCAGGTGCAGCTTGCGGGCGGGCAGGATGATCTGGCTGGTGAGGCCGCCATCGCACATGACGCCGAGGGTCTGGTTGTGCTCGCAGCAATTGGTGTGGCCACGGCGGCAGGCGGAGCAGTTCTGGCAGTTGAGGTAGGGCTCGACGGAGCAACGGTCGCCCGGACGGACATTCGTCACGCCGTCGCCGACCGCGAGCACCTCGACGCCGAGTTCGTGGCCAGGAATGCGCGGGTAGCTGTAGAACGGCATCTTGCCAAGGAAGCCGCCGTAATCGGTGCCGCAGATGCCGACGCGGTGGACGCGCAGGAGCGCCTCGCCGGGTCCGGGCGCGGCGGGTGCGGCGATATCAATGAAGCGGATGGACTTGGGGGATTCGAGCTGGAGGGCGCGCATGATCGGAAAAGTAATCATTGGACAGTGTTCAGTGATCAGTAGCCGGTCGGTCACGTCAGGCTCGAAGCTGCCCGTTCCCGAAACCTAGCCACTTGTAGCTGCACA
>JBIIUN010000095.1:0-12442 GCA_044339945.1 Kapaibacterium sp. (SeqCode) | reverse complement strand
TCATGCCTGGAAACTTGCCGGAACTGGCCGCGAGCCAGTCGTCTGCCATGGGCACTAACGCGGTGGTGGGCCTCCAGTATTGGTCGGAGAATCTCGCGGACACGGCATTGCTCCGGATGGTCGAGGACACGGTGAACGCGGAGTTGCGCCGGCGGGCCTACGAGGCCCGGGGTTTGGATCCTGCGGTCGTGCGGGCGCTGGAACAGACCCGCGCACCGGTCACGAGCCTCAACCCGAAGAAAGCCGCCGGCGAAGAGCAGGTGGGCTTGTCCGACCGGCTGCGGCAGTGGCTGCCGAGCGCCTTCGTCTATCTGCTGTGGGTGGCCATCTTCACCATCGCGCAGATGCTGCTCACGAGCGTCATCGAGGAGAAATCCAACCGGATCATCGAGGTGCTGCTGTCGTCGGTCACGCCGGGCGAGCTGATGCTCGGCAAGCTGTTGGGGATCGCGGCAGTGGGGTTGACGATGCTCTCGGCTTGGATCGGTGCGCTGATCGTGGTGCTCGCGTGGCAGGCGGCTGGCGTCACGCCCGAGCAGGCCGCTGCGGCCGGGCCGATGGCCAGCCTGTCGGTGGACGTCGCCGGCATCCTGCGCACAACCTGGCTGTTGCCGGCCTTCGGCCTGTATTTCCTGCTCGGCTACCTGCTCTACGCGGGCCTGATCATCGCCTTGGGCAGCACCTGCAACACGCTGAAGGAGGCGCAGAGCTTCATGGGGGTGATTGTCGTGCTGCTGATGGTTCCGCTGTTCACGATGACCTTCATCCCGCGCGATCCGAACGGCACGCTGGCCACGGTGCTGTCGTGGATACCGCCTTACACGCCCTTCGTGATGATGAACCGGGTTACGGCCGACCCGCCCTTGCGCGACGTCATCGGGACGCTGGTGCTGCTGATCGCCTTCACCGGGTTCGTGCTGTGGGCTGCCGGTCGTATCTTCCGCATCGGCATCCTGCGGACCGGCCAGCCGCCCAAGCTGCTGGAGTTGCTGCGCTGGCTGAAGCGGCCGTGAGGATAGGGGCAGGGGGCGGGTTGGCGGATGACATTTTGCTTTTCCCCAAATCGGCCGCCCGTGGCTGAATCCGTCCGTGAAGTTGATCGGAGTCATTCCCGCCCGCTACGCCTCCACGCGTTTCCCGGGCAAGCCCCTGCACCTCATCGCTGGCAAGCCCCTGATCCAGCGGGTGGTCGAGCGTTGCCGTTTGGCCAAGTCACTGAGTGACGTCGTGGTGGCGACGGATGACGAACGCATTGCAAAGGTGGCCGGTGAGTTTGCCCGCGTGGAAATGACCCGGGGCGATCACCCGAGCGGCACCGACCGCATCGCCGAGGTGGCGAGTCGGGTCGTGGCCGACGGCTACGTCAACATCCAGGGTGACGAACCGCTCATGGATCCCGCCGTGATCGACGCGGTGGCCGCCGCGCTGGAAGGCAACGAAATGTCCACGGCGGTCACCGCGATCAAGGATCTCGCGGAATTCGAGAGCCCCAACGTCGTGAAGGCAGTCGTGGGGGTGAATGGCCGGGCACTCTACTTTTCCCGGCATTCGATTCCCTTCCTGCGTGATCACGCCGATAAGCCGGCCCGCGAGCGGTTGGCCGCATATCCGTTCCTCAAGCACCTCGGCATCTATGGCTATCGCCGGCCGACGCTGCTGCGCTTGGTGACCTTCCCGGTGTCGCCCTTGGAGGCCGTGGAGAAGCTCGAACAGCTGCGGGCGCTGGAAAACGGCATCACGATCGCTGCCGCCCGGGTGAACCACGACAGCGTGGGGGTGGACGTGCCCGCCGATGTCGCGAAGGTGGAACGCCTCCTGGGTGAACTCAGCCTAGGCTGAGGGGCTGGCGAGGATGCCCGGGCGCGGACGACTGATTGCGCCTCACTTGACCTTCAGGTCGAATTCGAGGCGGGTCTCGCTGCCGCGGACTTCATCGATCATCTCCATGTCCTTGAGCTGCCATTCGCCGTCCACCTTCTGCACCGAGCCGATGCTGAACCGTTTCATCAGCTTGCCGGCTGAGTCGTAGGCTTCCGCCAGAATCACCCCCTTGTTCTCCAGGTCGACCCAGGACCGGACACGGGTATAGCTCTTGGCCTTGGAATTGGTGCTTTCCAGGATTCGGCAGGGGCGCCCCTTGCGCATCTCCGGCTTCTCCTTGCGGATGATCTGCTGGCCGGGCCAGTAGAGGAATTCGAGCCCCAGGTCGCTAAGCCAGAAATCGGATGCGGCAAACGGCTGCTGGGTTTCCTCGGCGGGAACGGGGCGGGGGATGGGCAGCGCGCTGTTGGTGACCGCCCGGGCAAATTCAAATTCCGGCGGATGCGCGAGGCGCCGAATGAGCGTCAACGACTCCACGTTCAGGCCGACTTGGGCCTGATAGATCACCCGCCATTCGGAATCTTCGTCGGTCAAGGTTGTGATCGTCACGGGCAGCCGACGAACCGTGCCTTCGGGTGAAGTGATCCGGAGGGAGGCACGATTGGTGAAGCTCGCGGGCGGACGGGTGGCGCGAAGTTCCGCGGCCAGCGAACGGCCCTCCTCCTGGTCGACGGCCGTGTCCGCTTGGACCATACGGCCAAGGGTGAACAGCAGGAGGGGCAGCAGGGACAATGACAGCTTCATGGACGGCAACTGGGACGACCTGGAGTCAGATGGACTTCACGGTGACTTGGGGGCGTTCACCGCGTTTCCCGGCGACCAGCACGTTGGGCGGGCGCACACCGGGCGCGGAACAGCCGCAACCGGTGTCGCGGTGAAAGTCGAACCTGCGCGAACGAAGCCGACGCCACAGCCAGATCGCCGCGGTCAACGCGACGATGCCCAAGGCGGCGGGTGTCTGCCAGTTCATGGCGCAAAAGGTAGCCGGGCGCGCCGTCGGAGGCAAAAGCCGCCGGTGGAACGAGGATTGACGCTTGTGAACCCGGCCGGCTGTATTCGCGCGATGGTAAAACTCGCACTCATCCCGGCGGCTGTTGCGTCCCTGCTGCTGTCGGCCTGCCGCACGTTGGAGCCGGTGCCGGTGCCGGCCGTCGCCGCGACCAACTCGGTGCCGGAGGAGCCGCGGATTCGCCCACTGGACGCTTCCGTTGGGCGGGTGCTGACGGTCAATGAACGTCTGCGGTTCGTGGTTTTGGACTACGCCCTCTACCCACTTCCCGGCCAGGGCCAAGTGTTGGCGGTGGAGCGGGACGGGACCGAAATCGGCGAGTTGAAAATCAACGGCCCCGTCCGGGACACCACGGTAGCCGCCGACATCCTGCGCGGCGAACCCAAGCCCGGTGATCGGACCCGGCCGAAACGGTAGTTGCCGAGCGCGATGCTTAGCCGACCCAGCCCGGACGGTATTCGGTGCGGATCAGTCGGTTGGCCTCGGGCAGGTTGGTGACCCGGAGTTTCTTGGAATCCCATTCGATCCGGCGGCCCGTCCGGATGGCGACGTTGCCGAGCAGCACCGTTTCCGTGACCGGACCGGCGACATCGAAGTTGGAATATGCCTTGGGGCCGCCCTTGCAGGCGCGAATCCATTCCTCGTAGTGGCACTTGTCCCAGTTGTCGTGTTTCGGGAAGACGCTGGGCACGGACTTGAAGTCAGCGTAGGTGCGGCCGGACTTGAACGTGGCGCCGCCTTCGTAGTTCGTGAGCATTGTGTCCTGCGAACCAATGACGAGAACCCCGTTGCCGTCGTATTTGGCGCCTGGGAACAGGGCTTTCGGAGGCAGCTTGCCGCCGTCATACCAGTGGAACTTGAACGCGGGCTGGCCGTTGCGGGCGGGAAAATCCCAGACGATGTGGGACGATTTCGGCGCGGTTTCCGAGTTGGAACCTTCGCTTTCCGCCTCGACGGAACTGGGGGCGCTCAGGTCGAGGGCCAGAGCGCCGAGGTTGAGCAGGTGGCAGCCCATGTCGCCAATGGCGCCGGTGCCGAAATCCCACCACCCACGCCAGACGAAGTGTCCCCAAGCCGGGTGATAAGGCCGTGCCGGGGCCGTGCCGAGCCACAAATCGTAGCTTAATTCGGGCGGAACCGGCTTCGATTCGGCCGGCCGGGAAATGCCCTGCGGCCAAATCGGACGGTCCGTCCAGCAGTGCATTTCTTGGATCGGGCCGAGGACGCCGGCTTTGACCAAGTCGGCGTCGCGGCGGAGTTTCGGGTGCGAAATCCCTTGGTTCCCCATCTGGGTGGCAACCCCGGCGGCCCGCGCCGCGAGGGTGAGTTCCCGGGCTTCCCAAACCGTGTGGGTGAGCGGCTTCTGGCAGAAGACGTGTTTGCCTTCCTTGATGGCCCGCAGCGCCGGCGGGAAGTGCATGTGGTCGGGCGTGGAGACGGTCACCGCGTCGATGCCGCTCCCGAGTTGGTCGAACATTTCCCGGAAGTCGGCGAAGCGCCGGGCGCCGGGGAACCTTTCGCCGGCCTTCGCGAGGTTTTTGGCGTCCACGTCGCACAGACCGACAAGGTTTTCCGAATCGACGCCGTTCATGTCCACCCAGCCTTTGCCACCCACCGCGACGCAGGCGACGTTGAGGCGGTCGTTGGCGCCGAGCACCCGCCGGCGACTGACGTAAGGCGCGGAACACCCGGCCAACGCCGCGCTGCCGGCCAGCAGGGTTGCCTGACGGATGAATTCGCGACGGGAATTGGAAGGAATCATGGCGGAAGCTGAAAGATGCGGTTCGAGGAGTGCGGTGGCTTTGTCGCGAACTCAGGCGAAGGCCACAAGTCCCGATTCGCGCCACCCGGGTAAGTCACGGCCGGCGAGCGCCGAGGAAATTGGCCGTCCAGTAAGCTTCGGTGGTCGCCGAATAGATTACACCTTTTGAGGTGCTGGCGTGGACGAACTGATTGCCTTCGATAAACACGCCTACGTGCGAGACGCCCTTTCCGGAGGTGTTGAAGAACAACAGATCGCCCGGGCGAAGCTGGGAAACGTTGACCGGCGCGCTGGCCCGCCACTGCTCAGTGGTCGTGCGGGCAAGTCGACGATGACCTACCTCGGCATGCAGGGCCTTGGCGAACCCTGAACAGTCGATTCCGGTCCGAGAATTGCCGCCCAGCCGATACGGGGTTCCGAGCCAGGGTTCCGCCGCGGTTCGCCAAGGGGTAGCGGAATCCCGGGAGGATGCCTCGACGGCCGGGGAAGGGGTCGGGTTTCCGGACGGGGTTGGGTCGCTCGGGCGTCCCGCGGGCACCGGGGTAACATATCCGGCTCGGCCGGGAAGCGGCGCGCGCCGGGCGCAACCTTCCGCCAAGCAGAGCAGGCCAACGAAAGCCAGAGAGCGGACCAATGGTCGGTTCGGAATCATTGGGGGCGAAACTGGCCTTTGGCCTTCGGCATCAGGGACTTGAGGTTCTGGATGCGCTGCTCATCGGTCGGATGGGTGCGGAGAAACCAAGCCGTGTTCCCGCCGGCGGAACGATTGAATTCGCCGAACCGCTGCCAGAATCCGACGGCCGCCTCGGGATCGTAACCGGCTCGCGCCATGTAAGTTAAGCCCATTTCGTCGGCTTCGGTTTCCTGCATCCGGCTGTGGGGCAACGAGGCGCCCAACTGGGAACCCACACCATAGACTTGGGTAAATGCCGGGCCGTAGTTGGCATACTTCGAATTACCGATTAAGGCACCTGCCACGGCTCCAGCGGTCTGAACCCCCATCGCCACGCTCATGCGTTCACCCCCATGCCGCGCGACGGCGTGCGCGACCTCGTGGCCGATGACGGTGGCCAAACCCGCCTCGTCCTTGGTGATGGGCAAGATGCCGGTGTAAACACCCACTTTCCCGCCCGGGAGGCAAAAGGCGTTGGCCTCCTTGCTCTCGAAAACCACGAACTCCCATTGAGCATTTGGCAAGTCGGCCACGGCGGCGACCCGCTTGCCGACCTTCTGGACGAGGGCAACCGCGGCGGCGTTGGTCGAGATCGGAACCGACCGCTTCATTTTTTCAAATTCCGAGAAACCAAGCTGCATTTCTTGCCCCGGGGACATGAAATTGAACTGTTTCCGACCGGTTTCAGACACTGTGGTGCAACCGGCAACGATTGCAGCGACGCAAAGGCCAGCGGAAAACGGGCGCAACCGACTAGGCGAACCAAAACGCATAACGCCGATTAACGCCGGAACCCAACAATTTCAAGAAACTCCGGCCAGCTCGATCATGAACGGCCCAACTGCTCCTGGCAGGAGAGTTGGTTCCGGCACAGAAAGGTGCAGGAATCCTGTGACGGAATGTTTCCCGACGGAGTTTGTGGACACGGCCCTTGATTCCGTGTAGAAAATTCTGCAAATCAATACCGGAACGGAAGTTAACCGGCTGGGAAATCTGTTTGACACACCCCTGCCTCCTTCCTACAAACCTCAGGCCAACACGCTAAACTTTCGTTTCAAAGAATTTAACGTCATTGAATATGAAGAACCTTATCCGCGCCGCGGGCGCCTTGTCTCTCGGAGTTGCCAGCTTGGCGCTCAACAACAGCGCCACTGCCGCCGAGGGTGGCGACAAACCGTGGACCGCCAGCGCCTCATTGCGGGGCTTCTACGATGACAACATTTTCACCGGAAATGAAGCGAACATAGATCCGGTGACCAACCTCCCAATTGACAACAAGTTTGGAAGTTGGGGCTTCGATCTTTCGCCGTCCCTGACATACGGACGGACGATTGACAATACCTCGTTCGACCTTGGATATACCTACTTGGCTCGGTGGTTCGAAAATCGCCCCGGTTCTAGTTGGGATCAAAATCATAACCTGTCGGCTGGTTTGCAGCACATCTTCTCCCCTCGGGCGAAGGTTTCTGTGGCCGATGTATTTGTATCCGCCCAGGATCCTGGTCAGTTTGCTCCTCTGTCCGGCCAAGTGCTGAGGGCCGAAGGTGATAACATTAGCAACTCTGCTTCCGCTGAAGCGGTGTTCGGTGTGTCTGACCGCCTTGATGCGACCGTCAGTTACCGGAATAACCTGTTCGACTACGACAATGCAGCGTTCGAAACAGCCCTGAACCGCATTGAGCATCTTCCGTCCTTGGATTTGGGATATCTGCTGAGCCCCTCAACGACCGTGGGTGGCGGCTACCAGTATGGTATCTATGATTACGACCTTTCGCCGCTGCGAAGCTTTGATTCCCACATTGTCTACGTAGGCGTTAAGCACCAGTTTACGCAAAACTTCTACGGTAAGCTTGACGTCGGTATTCAGGTTGCCGACTACGAAGCGGGTGGTTCTGACACGACGCCTTTCTTGGATGGCAAGTTGGTTTATCAATACACGCTTGCCAGCGACATTACGTTCAACGTGAGGCATACCTTGAATGCCACGGATGTGCTCTTGGCTGCCAACCAGGAAACTACGATGTTCCGTGTATCTTGGGGGCATGCATTTACCGCCAAAATCAAGGCCAACATCCTTGGGCAGTTCCAAAGCTCTGACTTCAGTGGCGCCTTGTCGGCAAATGAGACTTTCTGGACCTTGGGGACTACGGTGTCATATGTCCTGACGCCGCACATCGCGTTGGATGCATCCTATTTCCACGACAGCCTGAACTCCGACCGTCTGGCCCTTGGGTTTGAGCGCGGATACAACCGCAATCGGCTGTTTCTCGGCGTTCGTGCTAGCTTCTGACAATACAGTTTTTGAATTTGACTGACTGGGGGCTGGATGAATTTCTAGCCTCCTTTTTTTATGGAACTGTCAAAAAACCAGGCATCCACGGATAGCAAGCTTCACTTTCTCGATTACTGGAGAATAATCAGGATTCGGAAGGTGATCATTGTTGCGGTGTTCCTTTTGGTGCTGATAACGGTGACCGGGGTGACATTCGTGTTGCCGGAGGCGTTTTCGAGCACTGCCCGGATAAAGGTGGAAAAAGACACTCCCGACATTCAGTTGCTGGGTTACTCTGGTGGCAGTCAAACCTACGATCCGTATTTTCTTCAGACGGAATTTGAAGTCCTGAAGTCTAGAAGAATTCTGGACAAGGTAACTGAGTCCCTAGACCTCAATGACAAGTTTGCCAAAGAACTCAAATTAGATCAGGCACTCCAAACTGCCCAGTCATACGAACGCCTCCAGGATCTGATTGAGGTTAAGCAATTCCGGAATACCAGCATCATTGAGATCAGTGCAGTGCACAGTGAAAAGCAACTGGCCGCCGACATTGCCAATTCAGTTGCCCGGATGTATGAGGAGTATCGAAACTTTAGCCGAACCGGTCGCAATGAGCGGGGACTGGCCGTGCTAAAACTGAAGTTGGAAGAACTAGATGCGCAGGTTAAGGCGAAGCAGTCGAAAGTGGACGAGTTAAGGGTTGAGTTGAAGGTTCCCGACCAAGTTATTGAAGGTGCATTGTTTCAGTCGATTCAGACCGAAGAACTAAAACGATTGCTGGGAAACAAGACTGAAATCATCACTCGGCTGACGATCAACGAGGAGCTATACAAGAGCCTTCAAAGTAAGCCGCCTGAAGTTCTTCGTTATTCTCTCAACGTAAATCGACCAAACCCATTGCTGCAATCACTGCTCGGAGACCTGCAGGTTGCGGAACAGGCCAAGACCCGCTTGAATCCTGACTTCGGCGCCAAGCATCCTGAGGTTGAACGCGTTAACGGGATTCTATCAAAGATCAACAGCCAGATCGATTTCGTTGTGAGCAGCATAATGGATGCTTTGAAAGTCCAAGTCGATGCTGACCAGAAGGCCATTGAACAGATTGATCGACGCTTGGAAGCCGCAAAGGGTGACGAGGCTCAATTGACCAAGGAATTCAGGCCATACATGCGGGAAAAGCGAGATCTCGAAACCTTGGTTCGATTGAGGGAAATCATGATGACCAAGATCACCCAGGAGGAGATTGACGGTGCGATTTCCAAGAAGTCTTCGGTCGAGGTAATTGATGAAGCGCTTCCAGGCCTTAAGCCTATCAAGCCCCGTAAGGCGCTGAACATTGCCTTGGGTGCCATTGCGGGAATAATTCTAGGCGTAGGTTTGGCCTTCTTTATCGAGTATCTCGACACAAGTGTTAAGACGATTGATGACGTCGAGCAGGCGTTGGGGGCGCCGGTTTTGGGGGTGATTCCTCAAAATGTCGGCATTTTGATGCGGGAGGGGCCGGATAGTCCTCACGCTGAGTCTTATCGGGTGCTCAGAACGAATGTTCTCTTCTCCCGTAAGGAGCAAGGCTTCAGGACGATGACGGTTGTCAGTGGTGGTGCTGGCGAAGGCAAATCAACCACCATCTTCAATCTAGCCACAACGTTCGCCCAGCAGGGGAGCAGAGTGTTGCTGGTTGATTCCGATCTTAGGCGGCCTAGCTTGCACAAGATCCTTGGTGTCGCGAATAACCTCGGATTGACCAACTATCTCCTCAAACAGAATAGCATCGATGAGGTCATTCAAACCACACCGGTTGCTTCACTGGACTTTCTGCCTTCCGGCAAGCTTCCAAGCAGTTCCATCGGCATCCTGAACTCGGTGCAAATGCGGGCGTTCATCGAGGAGGCGAAGAGCCGGTATGACTTCGTGTTTTTCGACTCTCCACCAATCATGGGTGTGAGTGACGCATCGATTCTCGCCAGTGAGGTCGATATGGCCATCCTCGTGGTCCAGTATCGAAAGTATCCCCAGCAGATGACTTTGAGAGCAAAGCAGATGGTGGAGAAGGTGGGTGGGCGTTTGCTTGGCGTCGTCCTGAACAACATCAATATTTCCCAGGATAGCTACTACTATTATTACAGTGGTTACTATTACGACTACTATTCCAAGAACGACGAAAGCAAACCCGCCGAGGAGGCTGGTGAGAAAACCAAATCAAAAGCCTAAACTGCGCGGTATTGGTATTGGAATCGAAAGCGTCTGCCGAATATGAGCAAAAAGATTTTAACGACCCTCCTGACCGCCTTCGTTACGGCTTTTTTCCTTGGTTGCGAAACAATTGAGCAAGCGCCCAAGCCGAATGCGTCCGGAGTGGCTGACACTTCCGAAGGTGACAACGATACGATGCGGGCCGGAGATCGTGTCCGGGTAATTCTATACGACATCCCTACACCGCCGCCGGCGGTCGAGCAGGTCATTCCGGAGAATGGAATACTCTCGCTCCACATGAATGTGGAATACAAATTCGCCGGAAAGAAGAGGGCAGATGCAGAGAAGGAAATCGCCTTGATCTACACCGATGACCGACGCATCTACAAAAAGATTACGGTAGTCGTCGAAAAGCAGGCGACCTTCATTTCGATTGGCGGCGAAGTTCGGAACCCAAACTCACTGGTCCACCGCGGTGATCTGACCGTGCTTTCGGCGATTGATGCGGCTGGCGGCTTTACGGAGTTCGCAAAACGCAGCGGAGTGATCGTAACCCGCGGAAGTAACAAGCGCCAAATGACAGTGGATGCCAAGAAGGCGATCGTTGACCCGAAGCTCAATCTTCCCCTCTACCCAGGAGATTCTGTTTACGTCCCACGCAGCAGATGGTGACGAATACGTCGGCCAGTCAGGCAGCCTTCGCTTGATCGTATGCCGCAGCGCAACTTCGCGCTATGACGTGTTGCTCGGTCACCTGAAGGGCTCGTGGTCCGGTTGTTCCCCAAGAAGGGGCTTCAAACATCACGTCGCGCATCAAAGACTCAACTAGGGAGCGGAGCGCCCGAGCCCCAGTCCGCATTGAAATAGCCTGTCTTGCCAACTCCTCACATGCCGGGGCAGAGAACTCCAACGTCACCCCGTCCATCTGCAGCAGTCTGGAGTATTGCTTCAGCAATGCATTTTTCGGTTCGGACAGAATCCTGACCAAATCGTCCAGAGTAAGGTCATCGAGCACCGTTACGATCGGTAGTCTCCCGATAAACTCAGGTATATAACCGAAATGAAGGAGGTCGGTCGGTTCGACCTCGGCAAGGAGGTGACTCCGGTTAGGTTGCGAACCAAGATCGGAATGTGGTCGAAAACCGATGGTGCTTCCCCCGACGCGGCGCTCGATGATTTTGTCCAATCCGACAAATGCACCACCGCAGATAAACAAGATATTGGAGGTGTCGACCCTGACATACTCCTGTTGCGGGTGCTTCCGCCCGCCTTGTGGTGGCACGTTGCAGCAAGTGCCTTCGAGTAGTTTTAAAAGGGCCTGCTGAACCCCCTCACCCGACACGTCGCGAGTTAATGACGGGCTTTCGGATTTCCGGGCAATCTTGTCGATTTCGTCAATGTAGACGATGCCCATTTGGGCCCGCTCGACGTCGAAATCGGCCTGTTGAAGCAGGCGCAAAATGATTGTCTCTACATCTTCCCCAACATAACCCGCCTCGGTGATGGTCGTGGCGTCGGCAATTGCGAAAGGAACGTCAATCAGCTTGGCAATGGTTTGGGCGGCCAAGGTTTTGCCGCTGCCGGTTGGCCCGATCAGCAAGATGTTGCTCTTTTGAATCTCCACCTCGTCGGGTTGGGGATTGCTAACGGAAAGAAGCCGCTTGTAGTGGTTGTAGACCCCGACGGCCAAAGTGCGCTTGGCGCTTTCCTGACCGATGATGTGTTGGTCGAGTTGGCGCTTCAGCTCTGCTGGCTTGAGCAGGTTCAGTTGCGATGCCTGCTTGCCGACTTGGCGGCCGCTTTCCTTGACAAGGACACTCTGGCAGACCGTTACGCAGGAATCGCAGATATAGACGCCCGGACCAGCAATCAGCTTCTTCACCTCCGAGCGGCTCTTGCCGCAGAAGCTGCACATCGTGAGTTGACTGCCGCGGGCCATTCCTAATCCAAGCGTTGAGGGTTTCGAACGATCAGGCCGACACCTTGCTGTCTTCGGCGACGAGAGTCGGAACCTGGCGGCGTGAGCTCACCACTTCATCAACCAGTCCGAACTCCTTCGCCTCGGTGGCGGTCATGAAGTTGTCGCGATCGCACGCCTTCTCCACGATCTCGTAGGGTTGGCCGGTGTGATGGCTCAACACTTCGTTGAGCCGGCGCTTCAGTCGAAGCATGTGTTTGACGCGGATTTCCACATCGCTGGCCTGGCCTTCCGCGCCGCCAAGCACCTGATGAATCATGATGTCCGAGTTCGGCAGTGCGAAACGCTTGCCCTTCGTCCCCGCCGACAGGAGGACGGCGCCCATGCTGGCGGCCATACCGACACAGTAAGTGTTCACGTCGCAAGTGAGCCACTGCATGGTGTCGTAAATTGCAAGGCCGGCAGTGACCGAGCCACCGGGCGAATTGATGTAGAAGTGGATATCCTTCTTCGGGTCGCTCATCTGCAGGAACAGGAACTGGGCAACAATCACGTTGGCGACCATGTCGTCGACTGGCGTCCCCAGGAAAACGATACGGTCCTTGAGCAACCGGCTGTAGAGATCGTAGCCGCGTTCTGAGCGGCCGTCCTGTTCGATGACCATTGGGATGCTGAAGTTCCGCATAGATAATCCGAAGATGGGTCACGCTAGGAGTGTGGTGGCAGGTGGT
>JBIIUN010000523.1:0-3337 GCA_044339945.1 Kapaibacterium sp. (SeqCode) | reverse complement strand
TCGGTCAGCTCCGCGACGAGCTTGCCCATGTCCGGCGAACCCGGGGTGCGATACGGCGCCACGCCGACGGAGCAGAACACCTCATACTCCGGCAGCATGCACGTGGGCGGCGCCTCGCCGACCACTGCGAACGCCGTCGAATACGGCGGATGGCAATGGCACGTGGCAATGGCACTCGGCTGCCGCTTCATCATCTGCAGGTGCATCAGGATCTCGCTGGTGCGCCGCTTGGTGCCGAGCAGTTGGTTGCCCTCGAAGTCCACGAGGCACATGTCCTCAGGCTTGAGGGAGCCCTTGCTGACAAGCGTCGGCGTGCAGATGGCGATGTCCTCGCCGACCCGGATGGCCATGTTGCCGCCATTGCCGTCCACGTATTCGCGTTCCCACAGCCGGCGGCCCATCGCGCAGATCTGCTCCTTGAGCGCGTGCGCCGCAGGCGAGTTGAAGTAGGCTTCCAACTCGGCCTTGGGGCTCTTGGAATTCAAAGGCTTTGCCGGCACCGCGGGCACCGACGCCGAGGTGGCCGTCGGCCGCGCCGATTTCGCGGCGAGGTCGCGCAGCACGTCCTTGGCGGACGGGGTGAGGATCCCGTCCTTGGAGGCAGCAACCGGATCGCCGCCCTTGGCGATAATTTCCTCGATGTCTTTGGCGGTGAATACCGTGCTCATTTGCTAAATGGGTTGTAGAAAATCTCGTCCACGAGCGCCGCATTGATCGCATCAATCGGCGGCGGGGTCTCAAACGGCTGGGCGGCCTCGCGGCCCTCGACGTAACCGATGGTCTGACCCACGCCGCCACCAAGGGCGTCGTAAACCACCAGGCTCGGATCCTTGCTCAGCCCCGGCGGCGTGTCGCAGCCGCGCTGGTAATGCTCCCGGGTGAACGGCGAAACAATCAGCCACCGGGCACCCCGCAATTCGGGAACGACCGTGCTCAACGTCACGCGGCCGATGACAGCGCCGAGTTTCACACCGGCACCCCCGGTTCCTTTTCGTCCACGATCCCGACCACCAGCCAGCGGGCCGGACTTTTCGGGTCGCCGACCGCCTTGCGTGCCTCCGATCCGTCGCTGGAAATCACCACGCGCTGGTGCATTCCAGCGCCGTGTGAATCGATGGCGATCTGCGGCGAGCCTTCCGGCGTGCCGTCCTGCCCGATCGGCTGGCAAATGACGAGCCGCCACCCCTCGAAGCTCGGATGCTTCCGGGTGGCGACCACATTGCCTTCGACGCGGGCGAGGAGCATGGACGGCTCAGTAAATCTTCAGGTTGTCCACCATCACGCAGCGGCGGACACGCGTGAACGTGCGCGGGTTGCTCACGCCTTCGCCGGTCGGCGTGGCGATGGAGAAGCTCAGGTAACCTTCGCCGCCGAGTCCCAGACCGGCCATGCAGGGGCCGTTCTTGATGAACAGGGTCGTGTCCAGCGCGCGGCCCATCGTGGTCAGGGCCTCGAGGTCGTGCGAATGGATGATGCTCGTGTGCTTGTAGCCATGCTCGGCTTCGAGCGAACGCTTCACGCCCTCTTCCAGGCTCTTCACGCGGGTGATCGGCAGGAAGGGCATCATCTGCTCCTCGACGACGAACGGGTGGTTCGCGTCGGTTTCAGCGAAGAGCAACTGCGTTCCCGCGGGGATGTTCACGCCAGCCGCCTTGGCCAGCACGCTGGGGTCCTTGCCGATGAAATCCTTGTTCACGCTGGCGTGTCCGCAGCCGCCGCCCTGACCGGGCGTGATGGTGAACGCCGCCTTGGTCAGCGCGTCGAGTTGGGCGTTACTCAGCTTCATGGCACCGTTCTGCTCCATCTGGGCCATCAGTTTGTCCGCGATGGTTTCGAGGGCGAAGACCTCCTTCTCGCCGATGCAGAGCAGGTTGTTGTCGTAGCTCGCGCCCTGGATGATCGCCTTCGCCGCGCGCTTCATGCAGGCGGTGTCATCGACATAAACGGGGGGGTTGCCGGGGCCGGCGCAGATGGCGCGCTTGCCGGTCTGCATCGCGGCCTTCACGACGCCGGGACCGCCGGTCACCAGCAGGATGCGCACGGCCTCGTGTTTGCACATCGCGGCGAAGCTCTCCATCGAGGGCTTCTCGATGATCGTCGCGATGTTCTCAATGCCGGTCTCGCGGTAGATCGCCTCGTTGTAAGCGCGAACGGCAAGCGCCGCGCAACGTGCCGCACTCGGATGCGGGTTGAACACCACGGCATTTCCCGCCGCGCAGATGTTCACGATGTTGCCGCTGAGGGTGGGAATGGAATGCGTGCTCGGCGTGACTGCGCCGACGACGCCGAAGGGCGTGTATTCCTCCAGCGTGATGCCGTGATCGCCGCTGCGGGCGTCAGGCCGGAGCCATTCCACGCCGGGGACAAGCTTGATGATCTTCAGCTTCTCGATCTTGTGGTCGAGGCGGCCGATCTTCGACTCTTCCAGCTCGATCTTGCCCCACGCTTCCGCGTTGGCCTCGGCCATGGCCTTGACGATCTCGACGATCTTAACGCGGGCGGCGACGCCAGCCTTCTGCAATTGGAGGAACGATTCGTGGGCGGCGGCGCTGGCCTCATTCGCGTCCTGGAAGACGCCAAACTTGCCACGCAAACCGGGCGCGGACGTCGCTGCCCCTTTGCCACCGCAGCCGCACGACGCGGCGGCGGGCTCGGGCGTGGCGGGCTTGGCGGCCGCGGGCGCTCCGCCCAATCGGCCCAGCACTTCGGCCACCACATCACGGATCAGGGATTCGTTAACTGCACTCATTGTTATGCTTCCGGCCGGAAGGCCCACCTCCACGGCACAAACGATCGGTCAAAACGGTCGGCCTAGTGCGGGCATGGGCGCCCGCACCGGTTCATTGTCGGGCATTGAAGATTTCCTTACCCAGCACATCGACGGTATCGACGATGCCGATGATCACGGCGTCCACCGGGGCGTCCTTCATGCCGCCGGCGAGGCGGGCGCTGCTGCCCTGGCAGAACATCACCAGTTCGCCGATGCCTGCGCCCACGGTGTCCACTGCGATGATGGTGTTCGAACCGGACCGGAACTTGGTCGGGTCCTTGTCGTCCACCAATTGCGGACGCAGCAGGAGCAGCTTGCGGCCGTTCATACTGGCTTCCTTCTTGGTCGAGACGACCGAGCCTTCTACGCGGGCGAGGAACATGGGGTGAATGATGAAGGAAGAATGCAGAATTCAGAATGGAGGAAGCGGTTCGAGCTTCGCTCCTTCTTCATTCCGCCTTCTTCATCCTTACTTTTTCTTGGGCAGCACCGCGTCCACGTCCTCATGCGGACGGGCGATGACGTGCACGCTGACGAGGTCGCCCTTGATCGCCTTGACGGCCTGGG
>JBIIUN010000522.1:0-3340 GCA_044339945.1 Kapaibacterium sp. (SeqCode) | reverse complement strand
ACTTGGCGGCGCTCGACGATTCCGCGGCCCCGCTGGAAGCTCGCGCCCGTTCCTGGCTCCACGCCAATTGCGCCCATTGTCACCGCTTCGGTGCCGGCGGCAGCGTGGCGAGCTTCTTCAATTTCGACACCAAGCTTGCCGACGCGCGCCTGCTCAACTACCCGCCGGCCCGCGGCACCTTTGGCCTCACGGACGCCAGTGTTATCACACCCGGACTGCCGGAACGCAGCACGCTCTGGTTCCGGCTCAATACCGAGGGGCAGGGGCACATGCCCCATCTCGGCAGCCGCACGACGGATGAAGCCGCCTCCCGCCAGCTGGCGGCGTGGATCGAATCCCTCGCCCCCGACGCCCGGCGGGCCGCCCCGGAGTTCAACTCGACCACCGGCGCCTTGGCCGCCCTGCGCGCTGCGCAGCAGGACGCCGCGAAATTGCCCGGCTACTTGGCCCAGGCCCGCAAGTCCACCAACGCTTTCGTCCGCGACCTGTTCGAGCGATTCCTGCCCGCCGCGGAACGTCGCCACGTCCTCGGCGCCGATTTCAATCCGACCCTCGTGCTGGCCCTGAAAGGAGACGCGCGCCGAGGCGGCGAGCTGTTCCACGGCGAATCCGGCCCGCAGTGCGCCCGCTGCCACGTCGTCGCCGGCCGCGGCCGGAACTACGGCCCGGAGCTGACCGGCTTGGTCCGCAAGTTCCCGCGGGCAGCCGACGTGCTGGACCACATCGTGAACCCGGCCAAGCAAGTTGCCCCCGAGTTCCAGCTCCATCTCGTGGAGACGCGCGACGGCGAAAGCCTGAGCGGCTTTGTGCAAGGGAAGGCCGGCGGCGGACTCCAGTTGCGGATTGAATCCGGCGAGTTGAAATCGCTGAAGAGTTCGGCCATCGCCTCGGATGTTCCGGTGGCCGGCTCCGCCATGCCGGAAGGGCTGCTGGCCAACCTCACAGCCCAGGAAGCGGCGGACTTGCTGGCGTATCTGTTGAAGCCAATGCGATGAAACCCACCGGCGCGATTGGGTGGACGACATTCCGGGGCCTTCAGGCTTCGGTTCCGTGTTTTCTGATCCCGCTGGTCGTGTCCGGCTTTGGCCTGTTCTCCCAATTCGCCGCCGAACCGCTCGGCAACCTGTCGCCTGCCGACGCGTTGAAGGCTTTCGAGACGGAACCCGGTTTCACGGTCGAACTGGTCGCCGCCGAGCCGTTGGTCGTGGACCCCGTGGCGCTCGCCTTCGATGAACACGGCCGGCTCTACGTCGCCGAAAACCGGGATTACCCGCTGGGCGCACCTGACGGCAAACCGGCCGGCGTCGTGGCGCTGCTGGAGGACACGAATGGCGACGGTCGCATGGACAAGCGGACCGAGTTCGCCACGGGAATTGGCTTCCCGAATGGGGTCATGTGTTGGCGCGGCGGCGTGATCGTCACAGCCGCGCCCGACGTGCTTTGGTTGGCGGATTCGGACGGTGACGGCCGGGCCGACCAGCGCGAGGTTTTGCTCAGCGGCTTCTCGCTCGGCGGGTCGTCGCAGTTGCGCGTGAACGATCCCACCTTGGGGCCGGACGGATTGGTTTATTTCGCGGGCGGCCTCAGCGGCGGGTTCGCATTTTCGCCCAAACATCCGGAGGTGAAGCTGGACCTCGGGCGCGGCGACGTGCGGTTGAACCCCGACACCGGCGAAATCGAGCTGACCGATGGCAAGTCCCAGTTCGGCTTGGCGTTCGACGACGCGGGCAACCGCTTTGCCTGCATGAACCGGGTGCCGATCCAGCACGCGCCGCTGCCGGCCAAGGTGCTGGCGCGGAACCCGGCGGTCGCGTCGCCCGGGGCGTTGCAGGACTGTCCCGAAATGGTTCCCAACCGCCTGTTGGTGAAGCACCACAACTCCGGCGCGCGGCTGTTCCCGATCAGCGGCAACGTCACCACCGCCGACAGTCACGAGGGCACCTACAGCGCGGCGTGCGCCGTCCACATTTACCGCGGCACCGCGTTGCCGGCGGAATATCACGGCGCGGCATTTTCGTGCGACCCGACGGCAAACCTGGTGCGCGGTGATCGCTTGGTGCCCGTGGGCGGCAGTTTTGCGGCGCAGCGCCTCCATGAAGGCACCGAGGCGTTGCGGTCGCGGGACAACTGGTTCCGCCCCGTCTTCCTCGCCGACGGCCCGGACGGCGCGCTCTACATCGCCGACATGTATCGGGGCGTGATTGAGCATCCAGTGTATCTGCCGGACGAGGTGCGGAAGCGCAGCAACTTCGACCTCGGCAAGGACAAGGGGCGCATCTGGCGACTGCGGGGCAGCCACCGAGGAACGCCGAGTGGGACGCATCTCGTGGCGACGAACGTCACCGACTTGGTGAACGCCTTGGCCGCCGATGCGCCGTGGAAACGGGACACCGCGGCGCGACTGCTCCGGGAACGCATGCCCGCGGAAATGGTGACGGCACTGTTGGCGAAGTTCCCTCGTCCCACCGGCGACGACAACCAGTTGCGGCATTTGCCGCGCTTCGCGGAAACCAGTTCGGCGCAGTCCGCGGCCGCCGCCGGTCGGTCGCACGCGCTGAACCTCCTCGCGGCGGCCATCGGGTGGACCGAAGCCAACTGGGCCAAGGCCACTTCGCCCAAGGAGCCGCCGCCGGGGTTGGAAAAGGTGCGTCTGCTGGAAGTCGTCTTCGCCCTCATTGTCGGATCGCTGGACGAGTCGCCGGTCGTCCGTCAGACCGCTTTCCGGTATCTCGGCATGGCACCGGGGCTCTCCATCAGCGATCGCCTGGTGGAGCACTGGTCCCTTGATCCGAACCCCACCGTCCGACTCCAAGTGGCGGTCATGCTGGGACACTGGGATGTTTCCGGCCGGCTTGAAGGCCTCGGGCGAATTGCCCTGTTGGATGGCACCGACAAATGGACTCGCGCCGCGATTCTCAGCGGTTTGAAGGGCAACGAACTGCACTTCCTCGACAAGCTGATGGAAAATCCGGCCGCGGCGCCCAGTCCGGACTTCATGCTGGAGCTGGGGCGACTGCTGGATGGCGGTCCGCGCGACTTGGGGCAACGCCACTGGACGTGGATGGGCGGTCCCGGGAGCGACTGGAAGTTCGCCCTGTGGGCCGGCGTGGCCGAGGGCTTCCGACGCGGTGGTCCGGTTGCCCCTACGGACATTTTGGCCGAGCGGTTTGGCTTGGAGCCCAAACGGGCCCGCGACCTGAACATCATGGCCGCGGCGACCTTGGCGGATAGCCTGGCCCCGTTGGGAACCCGGCTGGCGGCGCTGCGGTTCCTCGGTGAATTTCCCGGTGATTTTGACCGCGGGCGGCTGCTTAACGTGGTCACTCCGGACGAACCCTTG
>JBIIUN010000521.1:0-3343 GCA_044339945.1 Kapaibacterium sp. (SeqCode) | reverse complement strand
GAAACGGTAAGTTTGGCCTTGTTCTTTTACTGATGTAAACGAATGCTCCGGCATCGCGATGGAATCCGTGCCCGCCAATTGCCGATTGTCCGCCTTGCTCCGGTGGTGCGAGCAGGCCGGGGCGTCCGACCTGCATGGCCGGGGCGGGGAACGGTTCATCGTGCGGGTTGACGGCCAGCTCGCGCCGGTGCCCGCGGAACTGTTCCCGGTGCCGGAGGATCTCACGCTGACCTCGTGGTTCCTGGATGCCTTTTCCCCCGCCTTGGTCGGGCGCATCACCACCCAGCTCGAGGTGGACGCGAGCTTCTACCACGGTGCGGTTCGCTACCGGGCCAACTTCAGCAAGCAACGGGGCCGGCAATCGTTCTCCT
Source organism: Kapaibacterium sp. (SeqCode) (assembly GCA_044339945.1). Lineage (GTDB taxonomy): Bacteria > Verrucomicrobiota > Verrucomicrobiia > Limisphaerales > UBA9464 > CAIWAH01. Next base: position 2,972 of record JBIIUN010000521.1, on the reverse strand, counting down.
TCCGCCACGTGCCCCAGCAGCGGCTCCGGCTGCCGGAGCTGCAACTGCCCGAATCGCTGCTCGAACTGGTGAACGAGCTGCGCGGCCTGATCCTGCTTACCGGGCCGACGGGGCAGGGGAAGAGCACCACCGTCCGGGCGCTGCTCCAGCAGCTCAACGAAACCCGCCGGCTCCGGATCATCACGATCGAGGACCCCATCGAATACGTCTTCACCGACGCCGAGAGTCATTTCGAGCAGCGCGAGGTGGGCATCGATACGCCGAGCTTTGCCGACGGCATCCGCAACGCCATGCGGCAGGATCCCAACGTGCTGTTCGTCGGCGAAATCCGTGACCGCGACAGCATCTGGGCCGCGATGCAGGCGGCGGAGACCGGTCACTTGGTGGTGACCACGCTGCACGCCGATTCCGTGGCCCAGGCGCTCGGGCGGGTCCGGGAATTTTATCCCGCCGGCGAGCAGGCGAACATCAGTGCGCTGCTGGCCCGGAACCTGAACGCCATCGTCTGCCAGCGGCTGGTCCCGAACGTCTCGGGCTCCCGGACGCCCTGCCTCGAAATCATGCGCCGCGACGCCGGCGTGGCGGAGGCGATCCGGGAAAACCAATCGCACCTGCTGCAAGGCATCATCGAGGCCTCCAACCATGTCGGCATGCATTCGTTCGACCAATACCTCCAGGAACTGCTCGCCGCCGGCCTCGTGACCGAAACCGTGGCCCGCGCCCACGCGGTGAACCGCCACCGGCTTGACCTCGCGTTGCGGGGCATCAAGACCAGCGCACCCATCCTGGAACGCGACGCCAACCGCTGAAACGCCATGCTGCTTCTCCTGCTACGTGTCCTCCTGAGCGGCGCCTTTGTCTGGCTGCTGTGGAGCGCGTCCACGGAGGCATCGGCAAACCTCAGCGCGGATGTCGTCAATGCCGGCCGTTTCGCGCTGGCCATCGTGGTCGGATTCGGCGCCGCCCTGACGTGGGCGCCGGTCCTGGGCGAGGAAATTGCCGGCCCGGTGACCGGCCTGATGAGCGACGGCAACGTGGCCCAGATCAACTTCCGCCTCGTCCGCTGGGCAAAGCATTGCCAGACCCGCGGGTGGCGGCGCCTGGCGCTGCTGCTGGCCTTCGTCGAAGGGGTGCGTCGCCCGAATCTGCCGGCCGCGTTTGCCATCGGCCTGCGCTGCGCCCGGCCCGGTTCGTGGCTGGAACTCGCCTTTGCCCGGGAAGTCTGGCGCTTCAACAACGTCGCCAACTGTGTCCGCGCCTTTGACATCCTCGTGCTGCACCACGACCGCCGGCCGCGGGCGCATCCGGTGCCCGAGGTGAATCTCGCCCTGCTCGCCCACACCCGCCCCGTGCCGTCCCCGGCGGAGGTGTTGCCGGTGCCCTCGGCCCCGCCGCCGCCACCGCTGGAACGCAATGAACGCATCCGCCTGTTCGCCGGGGCGCCCCGTGGTGGGACGACCCCCGAACCGGCCGCGGAATCGGAACCGGACACAACCTCCTGACCATGTTCCTCCTCCTCCATCGCCTGATGAAGGCCACCGTGGTTGCGCTGCTCCTGGCAGGCGCGTGGTGGCTGTGGTCCCGGCGCGAGGCGGCCCGGCCGTTGGTGGACTACTACCAAGTCTGGGAGGCCGCCGGTTACCGCGAGCCGGAGCCGTTGCCGCGGCTCAAGGGCACGGTCACCCGCGCCGTCAGCGACACCTCGCTTTACCTGCGCGACGATCGCGGCCGCGTGTGGGCGGTGGGCCTGACCGGCTTCTTCGGCGTGGACGCGGCCACCCGTGAGCCGGTGCTCCGGCGCTTGGCGGCGGAATCGCGGACCAATCTGCAAGCGCTGGCCGGCCAACCGGTGGAGCTGGCCTTCACCCTGACCAACGCCAACCGGACGGCGCTGGGTTACCTCTACGTCGGGACCAACCAGTTCGGCATCGCGGAACAATTTGTCGCCGCGGGCCGCTGGAAAGCGGCGACGGACGGGGCCAAACCGTTGCCGCTGAAAGAACAGGTCCGCCTGCGTGCCGTCGAGCGGTTGGCCCGGTCGAACCGACGTGGACTTTGGCACACTGAACCGGCTGAATCGGAACCGTGACCCCGGGATTTCGCCGCGGGTGACGCCGATGCACCCACTGATTTTCCCCCTGAGCCGGAACGATCCCCCCGGAGCGCGGACGCCTTCGTCCGCCAGTTCGGTCCGCAGCGCCAAGCCTTTGAAACCCCTGTCGCCAGGGTCGCCAACGTCCGGCCGTTCGCGAATTTGGATCGGAAACCTTGCTGCCAGCAGGGTGGACTCGCGGACGAAGGCGTCCGCGCTCCGGACCGCCGCGGGGGACATGCCGCCGCCGCCGCGGGGCGGCGGGAAGACAGACGTTTCGGGCCGGCGCGGTAGCCTGATCGGCAAGTTGAGGTGGCTGGCCGGAATCCGGCTGCTGACATTGCTGCTGAGCCTGATCGGCTTCGCAAACGGAGTGCTGGCTGACGGCAAGGTGTTCCCGCCGACGGCCTATCCGGTCGAGGTGCGCATTCCGGATCAGCGGGCGATCCTGGCTTGGTCGAACGGGGTTGAGCGTTTGGTGATCGAGACGCGGTTCACGGCGGCGGGGACCAACTTCGCGTGGGTAGTGCCGCTGCCCTCCGCGCCCAAGGTCGAAACCGCGACCCGGGGGCTGTTCCCGACGCTGACGCATCTGCTGCGGCCAAGGGTGATTCATCGCCCCAATCCGTTCGTCGGAGTGGCATGCTGCTGTGCGGGGCTGGGCTGGCTCCTAATCACACTGAGGCCAGACAAGGCGGTTAGGGTGAGTGATTTGCTCGCCAGTTTGGCCATTGGAGGTGGGATCACTTTGGTTTCGCAAGAGGCGGGAGGAACTGGATTGCTGGGGCTGATCTGCTTTCTGTCTGTGGCATTGATTGGCGCCCAAGTTCGGTATGGCAAAGAGTCCCCTTGGGCCATCGTCATTGTTTTGGCTCTGCTG
>JBIIUN010000520.1:0-3349 GCA_044339945.1 Kapaibacterium sp. (SeqCode) | reverse complement strand
CTGGGGCGAGTCGGCCAACCGCCGGATCGGGATCGCCCTTTACGCGGCGATGCTGTTCCTGCTCGTGACCAACTCCGGTTCGGCGGGCGAGTTCATCTACTTCCAATTCTGAGCCATGAACCGCGCCCGCCAAAGTCTCTGGATTGTCGCCCTGGCCGGCATCGCCGTGCTGGCATGGCAACTTGTCCTCGGCGGGCTGCCTCGGCCGGCGCTGGCCGAATCCAACTACCACGCCAACCGGCTTCGCCTCGAGGCGTGGTTCCTTGATCCGGTGCCGAGCAATGTCCTCGCCGGCTCGTCCATCTCCGGCCGCCTTCTGCCAGGCTATTTCGGCGGCACGCCGTTGGCTGGGGCGGCGAACTTGGGTCTCGACGGCTCCGGTCCGTTGACCGCCTTGGACTGCATCCTGTTGCGCGCGACCAATGGCGGCGGAATCCCGCGCCGGGTGTTCCTTGAAATCCATCGCCTCGACCGCACCAACGACGCCAACGACCGCCTGCTGCTGGCAGCCGCGCAGGACGCGGGGATGAAGCTGGCCGATGCGCTGCCCGCTGCTCGGGCCGCAGCCCGGCCTTCGACCTTGGCCTATGCCTGGCTCAAGGAGCGGAAGACCGGCGGGGCAGGGGGGGAACCCGCGCCGGGGGGCGATCGTCGGACCTTGGCAGGAAACGAAGATTGGCTGGTGGGGCTGGAAGCTCGCCTGCAGGCGCTGCAACGCCTCGGAGTGGAGGTGGTCCTGGTGCGTCTGCCGGTCGGGCGCGAAAACCCGGTTGACCCGCTGGCTCCGAACTTTGCCGACGCAGTTTGTGCCCGGCTCGGATTGCCGCTGGTGGACCTTAACCGGCTGGCCTCTGCCCAGGGGCACAAACCAGCCTACACGGACGGGCTTCACCTCACCCCCGATTCGGCTCGCTGGGCGGCGCAGGCCTTGGGCGCGGCGATCCGTTGAGCCCGCGCGGGCGCTTCACCACGGCACTGGCGAGCGCACCGATTGCACGAACGTGAGCATGGCCCACGCGGCGACCGCCACCCCCATCAGCAACAAGAACTGCCAGGCCTGTTCGCCGGACCAATTCACAAGGAGAACCGGGATCATCGCGAGCGCCAGCACGCTGGTCAGGTTTCGGGACCAATGCTGGCCCTGCAACGTGCAGTAGAACAGTGGCACCAACCACATCAGGCAGGCCCCGGCCAGCACCCAGCGCATCGCCAGTGCCAGCTTGGGCAGGGTGAGGAAGATCACGGCCACCGGCAGAAACGCGCACAGCGCAAAGACCAACGTCAGGAGCCAGCGGCCCGCCGGAGTGATCGGTGAGTTCTTGAACACCCGCTGGCTATACGGCAACCAACGTCGCTTTGCACACCCCGAAGCCGGAAATGTGGCGAGGTTGGTGGGCCCAACAGGACTCGAACCTGTAACCAAGGGATTATGAGTCCCCTGCTCTAACCATTGAGCTATGGGCCCACACCGGTTCCGCGGCCGGTAGTTCGCTTGGCGGACGGGGCCGGGGCAAGCGGATTTGCGGTTCCGTCCGCGGGTCGCGGCGGTCCCATTCACGGCTTGGGCCGGTTGCGATACTTGTCGTAGAGCCGGGTGTGGCGGGATTCGAGGCTGACCTCCTTGCCGGCGATCCACAGGCGTTTCACCTGTGCGCGGATATCCAGGATGTCACCGTCGGCCACGAAGAAGCTGGCTTCCTTGCCGGGGTCCAGCGAACCGAGCCGGTCGGCGACGCCGAGGGCTTCCGCGGGATACAGCGTCAGTCCGCGGATCGCTTCCTCGCGGGACAGGCCGAAGGCCATCGCCTGGGCGGCGGCGTAGGGCACGTTGCGGACATTCGACGCCCCGAAGCGGTCCGTGCCGTCGGTGAACGAGACCTTCACGCCGGCGCGGGTCAAAATCGAAGGCGCGACGTAGTGGACGTCGTAGGGATCGGTGTCGCGCGCGGGCTGGGTGAAGACGTGTTCGAACAGCACGGGAATCCTGTTGGTCGCCAGCAGGTCGGCGACGCGCCAGGCATCGCGCGCGCCGGCGAACGCGGCCTTGAGCTTGCGCTTGGCGACCCATTCGACGGCGGAGCGGATCTGGCGGACTTCGTCGGCATGGACGTTCAACGGCACTTCGCCGCGGACGACCGGCAGCATCGCCTCCCACGCGGGCACGGGTTTGAAGGCGTTGGTGTCCTTCGCGGCGGACTTTGCCTTGGCGTAGGCCTCGGCCTCGTTGAAGAACTCTTCGAGCTCGCGGAGCTTCTTGTCGCGGGCCTTGGCCTGGTCTTCGAGCGATTTCCAGTTCGCCGGATTGGCGGCGCGTTCCTTGGGCGTGGTGTCGAGCGCGAAGGACGGCCAGAAGACGTGCAACGCCGCGGCGCGTTTCACGGCTAAGTCCTCAATGGTCCAGCCCGCGAGCGCGATGACGGCGGACTGGCCGCTGACCACGCCCCCGAGGGGAATCGGCTGGGCGTGCGTGTAGCCGTTGGCACGGGCGACCGGGAGAAGTTCGGAATCGGGATTCACCGAAACCCACGACAGCACGTCGGGATGGAAGTCGCCGGACTCGGTCGTGTCGCGGGTAGCGCGCACGCCATCGATCTCCTGCAAGCCCAGCACGGTCATCGGTGCGATGAGACCGGGAAAGACGTGCTGGCCCTTGAGGTCGAGCGTCTGGTCGGCGGCCTCCGTGATCGTCTGGCCGACGGCGGCGATTTTGCCGTCGCGCACGAGCATCGAGGCATTGGTCAGAGTCGGCCCGGAAACGGTGTGGACGATGCCGCCGGTGAGGAGCAGCGAGGCGGCATGAAGCGACACGGCGGCAGCGACGCTGAATCCTCCGACGAGCAAGCTGCGACAGACGGGCGGGCGAAGTGTTTTCAACATGGGAAGCAGATGGATGGACGCCCGCCCTCACCCCGGCCCTCTCCCCCGCGGAGAGGGAGAAGCGATTCGGAGCGCCACGTTGTTCGATGGCTGGTTTCGGAGGGGCAGGTTTGGGTTGAACGAACAGAAAAAGAACGGTCAGACCAATCAGTTGGCAAACGGTCCGCTGAATCCGAGCCCGCTACGTCGGACCGAAGAAACGCGACGAGACATTCCCCCTCTCCGCGGGGGAGAGGGCCGGGGTGAGGGCGAGCATGGTCCATTCGGCTCATCATCATGGCTTGTCCGGAGGTCCGTCCGCAGGCGCTGGTCCATCGGAGGTTCTCATTTGAATTGCTGAGACGACTCCACTGGAAAGCCGGATTTGAAGACACCAGTCACCCGCGCCGACCTCAAATGGCATCCAGACCCGGATATGCTCGCTGTCGCTTCCCAGGTTGAGCTGCGGGGTGCTGAATCTTTCAATCAAGCT
>JBIIUN010000519.1:0-3350 GCA_044339945.1 Kapaibacterium sp. (SeqCode) | reverse complement strand
GGCCTGCAGGCCCGGCAGCGGCCCCATCCTCCCGCCGGGCTCACGCCCGGCAAGGATGACGGAAAGCAACATACAAGGGCTGGGGAGAGGTGGCGCCCTTGCGTGATGGCCTGCCCCACTCCCCACCCTCTCCCAACTCGTGCCTCGTAGGACGAGGTAGTCACACGGGGGGGCAGTGGCCAGATGCGCCGTCGCTTGGTTCCATCGCGATTTGTCCCTTGCCGCACGGTCTCTGCCGGCCACCCTCCGCGCCCATGGAATCACCGGATCAGCTCCGCGAACTCTTCCGCATGCAGAAGGCGCTCAACGAACGCATTGGCGTCCACACCGACACCATGGATGAGGCCGAGAAGACCAAATGGGTGCTGAACTACTGCCGCGCCATGGGGCAGGAGATGGCGGAACTGACCGACAGCGTGCCGTGGAAGTGGTGGGCCAAGTATCAGAAGTTTGACGAACAGAACGCCCGGGTCGAGGTCGTCGACCTGTTCCATTTCCTGATTTCCATCGCGCAGGTGCTCGGCATGAGTGCCGATGACGTGTTCCAAGCCTACGTGAAGAAGAATGAGGTGAACTTCAAGCGGCAGGAGACCGGCTACGCCACGAAGGATCACGACGACTCGAAGCATATTTGAACACGGCGTAATCCGTGGCATCCATTGCCGGCGTGAACTGCAGCAGGGACAGCAAAGCCCGGGGCGCATTGGTCGCCTGGCTCCTCACGGCGTGGATGTCGCTCCTCGTTGCCCGCGCCGGGTCGTCCCCCCAGTTTGCCGACTTGGAACGCGAACTCGCGGCGAATCCCACCAACCGGACCGCCCTGGTCCAGCTCGCCAAGGCACATCACAACGAGGCGACCCGCGGCGGCGAGGACGCGGCCGTGCACATCACCAAGGCGAGGGATTACCTTGGCCGTTTACTCAGTCTGGACCCGAAGCACGCCTTTGGGCGGGCACTGCTGGGCAGCACGACCATCCTCACCGCCAGGGAAGCGTTCTGGCCGGGGACCAAGATGAAGCGGGTCCGCGAGGGCTTGGCCGTGCTGGACGCCGCGCTGGCGGATTCGCCGGACGACCCGGACGCCCGGTTCACCCGGGCCGTCAACAACCTGTTCCTGCCCGACCTGTTCGACCGCCGAAAGGTGGTTGAGGCGGACTTCCAATGGCTCCAGGAACGGGCGGACCGCGGGGAGTTTGCGCCCGAATTCCGGCAATACGTGTTCCTCTACCACGGGCGCGCCCGGGCGAAGTGGCGGGTGCCCGGGCGGGCTAAAGAACTGTGGGAAAACGGGCTGGCCATTGACCCGAAGTCAAAAGTGGCGGACGAATTGCGCCGCGAACTCGCCGGCCTGAAGCCGGAACCCGCCACCCCGTGAACGCCAACTTTCCTCCCATCCAAGTCGCCCAGACGGACCTGACCGTCCCGGCGCCCCACGCCGACGATGTCGATGCCGTCCTGATTCCTGAGGCCCAGCTGCAGGACCGCATCGGCCAACTCGCCCGCCAGATCACGGCCGACTATGCCGGCCGCGACACCGTGATCGTGGCCCTGCTCAGCGGCACGGTCATGTTCCTCGCGGACCTGATGCGTCGGCTCGAGTTTCCCATGAGGCTCGATTTCATGGGCGTGTCGAGCTACGGCAGCGGCACGGAGTCGGGCCAACTGGTCTACACCAAGGAGCTCAAGCTCAGCATCCGCGGGCGACACGTGCTCGTCGTGGACGACATCCTCGACACCGGCAAGACGTTACGCTCGGTCACCGCGAAGCTGGCGGAACTCGGGCCCGCGAGCCTCAAGACCTGCGTGCTGCTCGACAAGCCGGAGCGCCGGTCCGGCCAGTTCGAGGTGGACTACGTCGGCTTCGCGATTCCCAACCTGTTTGTGGTCGGTTACGGCCTGGATTTTGACGAGCGCTACCGGAACCTGCCCTTCGTCGGGGTCCTCAAGCCGCACGTGTATTCGGATCCCGCGTGAGAGTCTCGGTCCATCTTTGGTCTTACTTCCGCGACCTTGCCGGCACTTCCCGGCTGGACCTGGATCTGCCCGTCGGCGCGAACATCGCGTCGCTACTGGATGCCGTTTATTCCCTCCACCCCCGCCTCGCCGGCCTGCGCAATTCCACCCTGATCGCCGTGGGGGTCGACTACCAGCGGCCGGACCATGTGCTCCAAGCCGGCGACGAAGTTTCGTTGTTTCCGCCGGTGCAGGGCGGCTGATCCGTTTTCCCATGATCCGTTCGCTCCAGCTCGGTCCCGAGCCCATTGACGAGCCCGCGCTGATCGCCGCCCGCCGTCTGGGCGACGGCATGGGAGCCGCAATCTCGTTCAGCGGCGTCGTCCGCGGCAGTGAGGACGGGGCACCGATCAGCGGCCTCGACTACGAGGCGTTCGTGCCGATGGCGGAGCATCAATTCCACCGGCTGTTCGACCAAATCTCGACGCGTTGGCCGACCGTGGAATCGGTGCGGCTCGTCCATCGGCTCGGCCCGGTGAAGGTCAACGAGGCCAGCCTGTGGGTCGAAATCGTCGCGCCCCACCGGGGCGAAGCCTTCGCGGCCTGCCAGTGGCTCATCGACGAGATGAAACGGGTCGTGCCGATTTGGAAGAAGCCAGTGAGCGAATAGGGAGACGGCCCCCGCTCGCGGCAGGAGGAATAGGGTTTCTTCCGCTGAAATCGTTGGCCCGTGAGCCGGGCAGCTCAGCGCGGTCCAATGAACCATGAAACGGTTCGGACGTTTGGTTTGGGCAATCGCGTGGGCTCTGTGGCTCATGTTGCCCATCGCGGCCTTCCAGTCGCACCGTGAGGCCGACCGATTTGCTCACCCGCAGATCGTAGAGGGTTCGTTTCCATTTTGTGGCAACGGCATCGCCGAGCCGCTGGCCTTGGTCCTGAACTACGCCTTCCCGGGGATGATTTTGGCCGGAGCCGCACTGGTCGGCCTGTCCGGCCGCCGCGCCGATTCAGTTCGGCATGCGAAGGCTTACTGCCTTGCGAGCATGGTCTCGATGGCCGCGTTCTGGTTTTTCTCCACGTGGGTTTTCCGCACCCACTTTGGCGATGCCTCGCGCGGGATCTGGTGGTTGCCGTAGATCGTGGGATAGCGAGGTGGCGCCTCGATCAGCTTCACCCCAGCCTTACAGCCTTACCGGCTTCCCCGTCTTCGCCGACTTGTCGGCGGCGAAGAGCACCTCGTGGGTCTTGAGCGAATCCTTGAAGCTGGTGAGCGGCATCTCCTTGCCGGCGGTGAGGGCGGTGAAGAAGGCGTCGAACTGGGTCTGGTAGGGGTGATCGCTCACGTCGCCGGAATCGAGCATCTTCATGGCGAGTTCGCTCCACTTGGCCTTGTTCGT
>JBIIUN010000518.1:0-3353 GCA_044339945.1 Kapaibacterium sp. (SeqCode) | reverse complement strand
CTCGCGCCGCCGCAGGACGGCAAGCCGCTCAACGACGAGCGTCGCAGGGAACTCATCGGCGCCAATCCTGACCAGGCCGCCGTGAACGTGCCCGCCCGCGATGGCGAGAGCCTCGCGCTGTGGGCGCCCGGCTGGCAGATTGACGCGCCGGACTTCGAGGGTGCGCCCGTGAAGTTCCCGGAGTTTGCCGGCCGCCGGAACGTGCTGATGACGCATCCCTACGACGAAAAGAAGCCGGCCGCGATTGTGCGTTCGCTGGTGTTGCCGCCGGACAGCAAGGCCACGCTGCGCTTCTCCGTGGCCGCGCACGAGCAGGGCGACTGGGAACTCCGCGTGAAGGCCGACGGCGAACTCCTCCTTAAGCAGACCGTGAAACACGACGGCCAGCGTTGGCAGGAAGTGAAGCTCAACCTGAACGCTCTCGCCGGCCGCCGCGTGGTGCTCCGCCTCGAAAACGCGGCGAACAACTGGCTGTGGGAGTTCGGCTACTGGGCCGACCTCACGCTGGAAACGGGTGAAGTCGCGGCCCGGTGATCGCCGCTGGAAAGAGGTGGCAACCAGCCAATGCGTTGCCGCTGTAGTGCCGCACGGATGGGTTCAGGGCTGAAAGCCCGTGAGAATGCAGCCTGGGGTGGAGCGAGCCTGGCGAGCAAAGCCCCAGGTGATCTGAGCCCAAAGCTGGAGAGCGCTGTAAGCGCGATCCATCCGGCATTGTGGGGACGTGGTCTCGGGCTTTCAGCCCTCCACCCGTTTCGGCTTTGACCTGAGGCTGCGCTCACTGCGTTCGCATCACCCCAGGCTGTCATCGGGCGCGCTTTCGGCGCTGGGCACATCAGGCTACCCGAGCACACAGATGGATGTAGTTGGACCGCCCGGCTGACAGAGATCCCTCCAAGCTTACCTCAGGGGCGGTCTCGCGACTGCCGGCGGGACGCCGGCAGCACATTCACCGGCTCAGCCGGTAGAAGCGCGGGGCCGAGGTGTCGGTGACCGTGAACGGGCCGGCGGTCACTGGTCCCGGGACGTTGTTCCAAGGGCCGGCCGGGGAATCCGCCTGCTGGAGGGTGGCACTGCCGCCGGTCCAGTTCAGCACGGGTTGGCCCGCAACCAACGTGATGCCGAGTTGGGGCAGCGTGCTGGGGATCAATTGCTCCAGGGTCACGGCAAAGCCGAATGTGATGTCTGGGCTGCGGGGACTGTAGTTGTGGACCTCGACCGCGAGCACGTTGTCGCCGGCCACGAGGTGTTCGCTCACGCCGTCCTTCACGATGAACGTGTCCGGGCAGTCGGCGTCGCCCCCGCAGGGGAAGCCGGTGGCGATCGTTGAATTGACGATCTCCTCGGGCGCGTCGGGCACGCGGAGGCGGTAAAGCTCATGGCCGTTCAGGTAGAACACCGCGCCGTCGTCGAGATAACCGTTGAAGGCCAGCGAGGTGCCGGGGCCGGTGGTTGTCGCCGTGAAACGCGTGCGGAAGTAGTAGGTCACATACGGAAAGCCGGTGGCCGGGTTGCCGTCGAGGCGCTGGCCGAGCAGGCCGAGGTCCAGCGGCGGGTCGCCGGCGCGGGTGTAGGCCCAGAGAATGCCGGCACCGGGACCGTTCCAGCCGGAGTCGTTGAAGCCGGGGGCCGTCCAGTCCTGTGCGCTCACGTTGGCGGCCGTGTGGCGCCACTGGCCGTTGAGCGGGATGACTTCCGTGGCGGTGACGGTGCGGGTGGTCGTGAAGAACTGGAGCGCGGATTCGTTGCGCTGGCCGTTAGTCTCGGAGACGGCGCGAAAATAGTAACCCGTGCCCGGCGTCAGGCCGGTCAGGCGGACCGAGTGGCTGGTGGCGGGGGCGGAGTTGAGCGCGCTGGTTTGGCCGAGGACGTCGGTGGGGCCGAACTCCACGAACGAATTGGCCGGCCCGGCCGTGGTCCAGGTGATCGTCGCCGCCTCGTCTTCGGGGCTGACGGCCAGGTTGCTGACGAAGGTGACCAGGGGTTTCGCGTAGACGCCAAAATGGCTGCCCACGGTGCGTTCCTTGCCGGAATCCGCGACGGCGCTGGAATAGTTCAGGCGCAGGGGCTGGCCCGTGCTGGTGAGCATGGCCATGGTGGCCGAGCCGCCACCGTCGAGGTTGATCGCGTCGTGGGCACCGACCAGGAGCATCCAGGCGCCGGTCTCGTAATCGAGCGCGCCGCTGCTGTGCGACTGGCGGCCGTCGATGGCCATGAGGAACAGGGTCTTGCCGTCCTGGGAAAGGCCCAGGGCGGTGCGCGGGTTGGTGGCGTGGATGAAGCCGCCCTGGTTCAGGTATTGCCGGCCGATGTTCACGCCGCGCACGACGACGGGGTAATCGCCCGCGACGGCATTCAGCACCCCGTTGGTGGCGGCAGCGGGCCAGTTCGTGTGGATGATCCGGCCGACGTTGGCGGCGTCGAACAGCACGCAGGCGGCCCGGGAGAAATTGGCCGGGGAGACGGGGTTGCCCTCGCTGATGGAGAGGCCGTCCACGCGCATCGCCGTGCCCTCGGGCAGGTAGTATTCCTCGGGCGAAAAGAAGTTCGCGTTCACCGCCACCTGGACGCCGTAAGCCTTCACGAACTGGCTGACCGTGCGGCCCTGGGTTTCGGCGGAGTTGACCACGTAGTTGGTGTGGCGCGGCGTGGGCAACAGGCGGATGTCGGGATCGGCGAGGTTGATGCGCAGGACGTGCGCGACCATCAGGTTGCTGAAGTCGCCGCCGGACTGGCTATTGGTGCCGGTCAGGTAGTCGATGCCCTTGAACAGCGGCTTCCACCCCGTGACGACGGGGGCGGCCAGCAGGGGAAGGGCGGTGAGGAGGAGCAGGAGGGCGCGGAACGCAGGACGCACGGGAGCAATCATGGCCGGAAGAAAACGGTCAAAGGACGCCGCGGGGTTTCGAGAAGACGACGTTGGTCAGGCCGCTGGCGATGGCCTGGCTGATGGCTGCCCGCAGCGTGGGCGTCTTGGTGTTCTGCACGCTGCCGTCGGCGAACAGCAGGTTGCCGTTGCGGGCGTGGAACGTCTTTTCCCACGCGGCATCAATCGAGGTGCCGAGGAACACGCTCCACTGCGGATCGGTGCCGCCGCCGCCGCCGGCGACGTTGCCGTCACCCGCCACCATCGTCTGCGGCCGGGTCTCGTCGGCGCGGGTGCCGACGAAATAGGTCACGTTGGCCAACCCATCCAGGTTGATCCAGTTGGTGCCCGGTTTGAGGACCAGCGTGTTGGCGCCCAGCTTCACCTTGGTCTCGGTCGGGCAGAGCAGGATCTTGGGGGAGCCCAGCTCGTTGGAGCAGACGCGGAAATGATCGGTCCAGTCACCGGAATCCAGGCTGCCGCCGAGGGA
>JBIIUN010000516.1:0-3363 GCA_044339945.1 Kapaibacterium sp. (SeqCode) | reverse complement strand
CTGGCGGATCGGCTGGAAGGACCAGAAGGAACGTTCCTCCTCGGTGATGCCGCTGGTGCCCTTGGGCAGTTCGGTCGGCTCGGGCCGCGCAGTCTTCGCACCGGTGGCGATCCAATTGCGGAGCAGGGCGACTTCGGCCGGCGTGGGTTTCTTGTCGCGCTTGGGCATCTTGCCGCTCTCGACCAGCTTCAGCAGTTCGCTCTGGTCCGGCTTGCCGGGCACGATGGCCGGGCCGTCGTCGCCGCCCGCGACGAGCAAGCGCCGCAGGCGCACGTCGAGGCCGCCCTTCAGTTGTTCGCCTTCGCCGTGGCAGTCGAAACAGTGCGCCTTGAGGATGGGACGGATGTCCTTTTCGAAGGTGGGCGCGGGTGCGGCGAAAGCGATAGACCCGATAAGAAGGCTGCACAAAATCAGAGCGGCGGCTTCCAGCTTCCGCGATCGCCGACGTGAAGACTCTCCAACTGGAGACGCTGAACCGGCCCACAATGAACCAAGGGCTGCGGGGCGGTGTGGGGCAACGACCGCTTTCCCCTCACCCCGACCCTCTCCCTCGGGGAGAGGGAGTTGCCCGTCCGCGCCAGACCACTCCGGAACCGAAGCCGACCATCGCCGCTGAGGGTTGGCCGGTGCGACCACTGACTGAATCGGAGCGCAAAGCGTTGGGAAGTTCGCTGGCACGGTGACCGTCCCCCTCTCCCCAAGGGAGAGGGGCGGGGTGAGGGGGAACCGCACGTGATCCGAAACCGCCGGGTCGGTTTTGCCACCTGCCATGCACCACAGTGATTCCGCCTTCATGCGTCGCGCAGGATTTCCTTCACCACGCGGCAGGGTTTGCCGTCGGTGAGATGCTGGCTCTGGCCGTTCTGGAAGTAGGCCAGCTCTGCGTGATCCATGCCGAACAGATGCAGCAGCGTGGCGTGGTAATCGTTCGGGCTGACCGGATTCACGACCGCCTTGTGGCCGAACTCGTCCGTCTCGCCGTAGGTCATGCCGCCCTTGAAACCGCCGCCGGCAACCCAGCTCGTGAAGCCCTGGCCGTTGTGATCGCGGCCGGCCTTCTCCGCGGCGCCGTGATTCTCCGTCACCGGCAGCCGGCCGATCTCGCCGCCCCAATGCACGATCGTCGAGTCGAGCAGCCCGCGCGCCTTGAGGTCCTTCACGAGCGCGGCGGACGGCTGATCGGTCTTCCGGCAACACGTCGCGAGGTTCGCCTTGAGGCCCTCGTGGTTGTCCCAGATCTGGCCATTCACGAAGAGCTGCACGAAACGCACGCCGCGTTCCACCAGCCGCCGCGCGATCAGACAGCGCGCGCCGTATTCGCGGGTCTCGTCCCGGTCGAGACCGTAGAGCTTCTTGGTCGCCTCGCTTTCGCCGGAAAGGTCGAGGGCCTCCTTGGCGGCAGTCTGCATGCGCGCCGCGAGTTCGTAGCTGGCGATGCGCGCTTCCAAGTCCGCTTCGCCCGGATGCCGCGCCAAGTGCTCGCGGTTCAGCTGGGCGAGGAAGGCCAGGTTCTGTTCCTGCAACGTGCCCTTCAGGTGCGGCGGTGGATCGAGGTTGAGGATGCGCGGTTCGGCCGAACGCACGATCGTGCCCTGGAACAGCGGCGGCATGAAGCCGTTCGACCAGTTCCGCACGCCGTCTACCGGATGCCCGCCCGGATCGGTGAGCACCACGTAGGCGGGCAGGCTCTGGCTTTCGGAGCCGAGTCCGTAGGTCAGCCACGAACCGAGCGCGGGGCGCCCCGGCTGCGCGCGACCGGTGTTCATGAACCAAATGGACGGCTCGTGCCCATTGATGTCCGTGTGCATCGAGCGGATCACCGTCACGTCGTCCACGATGCTGGCGAAGTGCGGGAGCAGCTCCGACACGGGCGTGCCGCACTGGCCGTGCTGGCGGAATTCCCACGGGCTGCCGAACAGCTTCTTGCTCGCCCGGTCCACGAAGCTGAACGTGATTTCGCCCGCGTAATCCTGCCCGCTGCGCTTGGTCAGCTCCGGCTTTGGGTCGAAGAGATCAATATGGCTCGGCCCGCCGTGCATGAAGAGCGAGATCATCGCCCGCGCCCGCGGCGCCCGCGACGGCTGCTTCTGCTTCAGGTCAAACGACTGCGGGTTGCGCGGCACGTTGGCCGGCGTGGCGAGCAGGCGTTCTTCCCGCAGCATCCACGCGAGCGCCACGCTGCCGACGCCCATCGCGTTGCGCGCAAGGAAGCGGCGCCGGGTGAGGCTTCCCGGCTCGGCGAAGGGCGGCGGCGGAAACGGATTCATGGGACGATACGGCGAGCATGGACGGGCTGGGTGAGGAGGGGAATTCAAGAATCACCCTGCTGACCTCCGAGTGTCCCCGATGGGGCGGTTTCCAAATCTGGAAGGCAGGAAAGCCGGAACGGCCGGATTTCTTCCTGTTCTCCCGTTTTCAACATTCAAAGCAGGACACCGCCCCCGATGCTGCCGGATTGACGGTCCCCGGAGTGTTGGCAATCTGACGGCATGATACGGACTCAAATCCAGCTTCCCGACGACGTTTACGAACGCGCCCGCAAGGTGTGCGCCGCCCGGGAGATTTCCTTCGCCGAACTGTCCCGCCGCGGGCTCGAATACATCCTGAGCGTCTATGCCCCCGGACCGGCCAACGGCGAATGGCTGCCGCCCAAGCCGCGTCGGCTGGGCTGGAAGGGCCTGACCGACGCGCAGCTCAAGGAGCAGGCGCAGCTCACCGCCACCGAAGCCACCCTCACCGGTCGCCGCCGGAAATGAGCCGCCATGCTCTCGATTGACACCAACCTCCTGTTCCACGCGTTCAACGAGGATTCCCCCAGCCATGCCGCGGCCTACGCCTGGCTAGGCTCGCTTCAGGGCGACGACGAGGTGGCCATCTCCGAGTTCATCCTGGCCGAACTTTACGGACTCCTGCGCAACCCGGCCGTCCTGAAGCAGCCGCTCGACGCCGACGAGGCCGTGGAAGTCATCGAAACCTACCGTCGCCATCCGCGCTGGCGACTGATCGGCTTTCCTGTCGAGAGCCGCCCGCTGCACGACGCGTTGTGGCAAAAGGCCCGCCGCAAGGACTTCGCCTTCCGCCGACTCTACGATGCCCGCTCCGCCCTCACCCTGACCGCCCAGGGCGTGACCGAGTTTGCCACGGTCAACGTGAAGGACTTCGAGGGGCTCGGTTTCCGCAAGGTATGGAATCCGCTTAAGGCGTAGCCGTGAGGGCGCGGGAATCGCGCGGTCAGGACATTTCGCCGCCCACTGCGTTGCGCGCGGGGAAGGGTCGTCGTCGGCAGCGGATTCATGGGACGATACGGCGAGCATGGACGGGCCGGGTGCGGAGGGGAATTCAAGAATCGGTGCTTGGAACATG
>JBIIUN010000515.1:0-3364 GCA_044339945.1 Kapaibacterium sp. (SeqCode) | reverse complement strand
GAAGGTGACGTTCCAGCCGTCGTAGCCGAAGCCGGCCGGGTTGCTGCCGGTCACGCCGACTTGGTTCAGCAATACGCTGGTGGCGGTGCCGGCGCGGTTGAGCGAGACGAACAGGTCGCCCGCCCAACCCGCCCCGGAGGTGGTGCCGTGCAGGTTCAGCCCGACGCGCACCTCGGTGAGCGTCGCGATGCCGGACCCGGCAATCGTCTGGCTGAGCGTGAGCGGGATGCCCGCGTCGGACACGTTGCCGGCCGGCGCGCTGACGGGAAAGGTGTAGGTCAGCGAGACAATCGCGGCGGACGCGGTCGCCAGCGGGAAGGCAAAGAGGAAGGCAGTGAGCCGGAGCGGGCGTGAGCTTGAGTTCATGGCAGGATTGGCAGGAGAGGTTTCAGGTTTCGTCCGGTCACGGATTGGGGATGGCACGGTAGAAGCGCGCCCCACCGCCGGGTGCGAGGTCGGTGTGGCTGAAGACGCCGCCGGCCGGGGCCGTGACAACGACGGCCGGGCTGAATTCCTGCCAGGTGTAGGGAGCGCCCAGGCTGGTGGTGTATTGCACCCGGTAACCGCGACCGGGCACCCCGATGAAGGTGACGACGACGTCCGCGCCGCTGAGGGTCGCGCTGATCGCCCCGGGCGGCGAATCGCCGGCGGTCGGCGTCGAGACCTGGGTCACCGTGACCGTGCCGGTGGCGGTGTGGCCCGCGCCGTCGTCCACGGTGTAGGTGAAGCTGCCGGCGCCAGAATTGGCCGCCGGCGCGGTGTAGAGCACGAAGTTGCCGGCGAGTTGCACCGTCGCGCCCGCGGGCAAGGGGTCGGCCACGGCGGTGATCACCAACGGGTCGTTGTCGGCGTCGGTGTCGTTGGCGAGCAGCACGGACTGGAGGACCTTGGCGGTCCGAGTGCTGTCGAGGCGCACGAGGGTGTCCACCCCGGCGACCGGCGCGACGGTGGGCGCGGCGTAAAGTTCGAGCTCGTCGATACAGATTGTGTCTGCGGGCGCCTGTGTCCGGAGCCGGACACCCGTGACAGACACGGTCGGGAACGCGGTCCAGTCGGCGTCGGGCGTGGCAGCGTTGGGATTGGGAACCTTGGTGAACTGCACCGTATAGGATCCGGCCACCCGATCGCCGAAGTTGCCCAGGTTGTCGCGGCCGAAGGCGATCCGGTTGAGCGAGACCGGCGTGGAACCAAGGCTGATGCCGATGAAGCTGTCCAGGCTGCCGGCAATCCAACTGTTGACGTTCCCGTAGGTGCCGTCGTTGACCTTGGCGATGGCGTGCGGGGCTGCGGCGATCACGTTCTTGGCAAACGCAGTTCCGCCGGTAGCGAGGTTGTTCGCGGCGAAGGTGCCGCCGGTTTCCACCAACACCGGCGGCGGCAGGGTTACGGTCACCGTGAAGGTCTCGGTGGCGGCGTTGCCGTTCGCATCGGTCGCGGTGATGGTGACGGTGGTGTTCCCCGGCGGGAAGACGCTGCCGCTGGCGTGCGAATAGGTGATCACCGGTGCGGCCCCGGAATTGTCCGTCGCGGAGGCCGGCGCATAGGTCACGACTGCCCCGGCGGCGCTGGTCCGGACCGCGCTGACTTGGGCGTGCGCAGCGATGACCGGGGCCACCGCGTCGGCGGTGTTGCCGTTGAGGGCGACATCAAAGGCCGGCGAGTCGGGGTCGTTGCTGGCTACCCGCAGCGTGGTGGTGCTGGGGGCGGTGGTCGTGGGCGTGAAGGTGACCGTGAAGGTGGCGCTGCTGTCCGGCGGCAAGTCTGAGGGCAGGCCGGCGGTGTTCACGGTGAATTCCGCCGCGTTTCCGCCGGTGACGCCGACGCTGCCCAGTTGGAGCGCGCTGAGTCCGGAATTCCTCAGCGTGATGGTCTTGGTGGTCGAGCCGCCGACGGTTTGCGTGCCGAAGGCCACGACGGGCGCGACCCGCACCACGGCGGCGGCGTGGCGTTCGCCGGCGGAGATGGCGACCACGTTTTGCCAAGGAGCAGCACCGCTGACCCGGCCAAACTCGTCGTCACCGAGTGCCAGAATGGTGCCGTTGCTCTTCAACGCCAAAGAGTAAAAAAATCCCGCACTGACGGCGCGGATTCCGGTCATCCCGGCAAAACCGGAAATCTCATTTTGGAACTCACTTCCCCACCCGACGACGGTGCCATCGCTCTTGAGAGCCAAGGCCTGTCCTTGACCGGCGGCCAGGCTCAGCACCCCGGAAAGTCCGCTGGGCGGAAGCGAGCCGAAGGACTCGCCCCATTGGACCACGGTTCCGTCGAGCTTCAGGGCCACGCACCGGTTTTTCCCCGCCGTGATGGCGACCACGCCGGACAAATCCGGGGGAACATTAAGTTGGCCGTAGCCGTTGTCGCCCCAAACGACGACCGTGCCGTCATCCTTCAACGCCAAGTTATGCAAACTGCCGGTCGCAATCGCCACTACATGGGCCAAACCACCGGGAACCGCGAGTTGGCCGTAAGAGTCGTCGCCCCAAACGGCCACCGTGCCGTCGTCCTTCAAGGCCACGCCGTGTTGCAGGCCCGCCTGGATGGAGACGATTCCCGACAAACCAGCTGCTCCGCTGATCTGGCCCAAACCGTTGTCGCCCCAACCGGTCACCGTCCCGTCGCTCCTCAGCGCGA
This sequence comes from Kapaibacterium sp. (SeqCode), assembly GCA_044339945.1. Taxonomy (GTDB): domain Bacteria; phylum Verrucomicrobiota; class Verrucomicrobiia; order Limisphaerales; family UBA9464; genus CAIWAH01. The sequence goes on along the minus strand of JBIIUN010000515.1, from coordinate 730 downwards.
GGGTGTGCGAAAAGGTGCCGACGTCGACGGAGGTGATGCCCGTGGGGCCGGCCGGCACTGTGGTCGCCCCTAAGTTGTTTTGGCCCCACGCCACCGGGACTCCGGTGCCGAGCAGGGCCGTGCCGGCGGGCTCTTCCACCGCCAGCCGCGGCCGAAGCAACACGATCACGGTGAAGCTGGAAGTCGCGATGTTCCCGGCCGCGTCGGTGGCGGTGATGGCCACCGTCGTCGCGCCCGGCGGGAACAGGCTGCCGCTGACCGGACTGTAGGTGACGGTCGGCGCGAGGCCGGAGTTGTCGGTGACCAAGGCGGGACCGTAGTTGACCACGGCGCCGGCCCCGTTGGTGGCCACCGCGGTGCGGTCCAGATGACGGCGGATCACCGGCGGGACGGTGTCCAGGCCGGTGCCGCTCACCGTGATGTCGTAGACCGTCCGGTCGGGGTCGTTGGAGGCGATCCGCAGCGTGCTCGACCGGGCCCCCGGGGCGGTGGGCAAGAACGTGACTGCGACCGTCGTGGTCGCGTTGGGCGCGACGCTGGTGGCCATGCCCGCGGTGTCCACGGTGAAATCCCCGGCATGGCCGCCGACGGTGCTGACACTGCCGATGGTGAGCGCGCTGAGGCCGGTGTTCTTCAACGTGAAGACCTTCGTGGCAGAGACACCTAGGGCATGCGGGCCGAAGTCCACGGTCGGCGGCGAACCGGAGAGGGCGGTGCCGACGGGTTCCTG
>JBIIUN010000514.1:0-3369 GCA_044339945.1 Kapaibacterium sp. (SeqCode) | reverse complement strand
ACGGGGCTACCGTCGGTGGAGCCACGACGCTGGCGGGCGCAGGCGCGGGCGGCGCCGGAGTAAGGGGCGCGGGGGCCGCTGAGGCGCGGATCGCCGGGGCGGCGGCCGGTCCGGCGCCTTCCCGCAGGGCCCGCAATTGCTTCAGAACCGCGTCCAGGCTGCTCGCTTCCCGGGCTTGGATTGCCTTGAGCAGCGTGACTTCGAGGAAGATGCGTTTGCTGGCCGAGTCGCGCTGGCGGCCTTCGGCGTAGCTCAGCACTTCGAGCACGCGCGTGAGCTGCTCGGTTTCGATCTGGGAAGCCTGTGCTACCAGCGCGGCCAGTTCGGCTTCGCTGACTTCCAGCAACGACTTGTCGCCCCGGCTGACCTGGAAGATCAGCAGGTTGCGGAAGTGGTTCAGCAGATCACCGAGCAGCCGGCCAAGGTCCTTGCCGCTGCGGGCCAACTGGTCGAGGAGACCCAGCGCCGGGCCGGCGTCCCCGGCGAGGATGGCTTGGGCGAGTTCCAGCAACTGGGCGCGGGCGGCGAGGCCAAACATCGAGAGCACGTCCGCCTCGACCACGGTGGTGCCGCAGAAGCTGATGAGCTGGTCGAGCGTGGACTGCGCGTCGCGCATCCCGCCGTCGGCACCGCGGGCGATGGCGTGGAGCGCCGGCTCGTCGATCTGGACGCCTTCCTGGGCAGCAATTTTGCCGAGGTGCTCGACGATGAGCTTGGCCGGGATGCGGCGGAGGTCGAAGCGTTGGCAGCGGCTCAGGATCGTGGGCAGCACCTTCTCGGGATCCGTCGTCGCGAAGAGGAACTTCACGTGGGCTGGCGGCTCCTCGAGCGTCTTCAGCAGCGCGTTGAATGCCGCCGTCGAGAGCATGTGCACCTCGTCGATGATGTAGAGCTTGAACTTGGACGAGGCCGGGGCGAACCGGGCCGTGTCGCGCAGTTCACGGACCTGCTCCACGCCGTTGTTCGAGGCGCCGTCGATTTCCAGCACGTCGAGCGAGCGGCCTTCCGTGATTTCCTTCACCCGCGGGTCGGTTTCGTCGAACTCGGGGTTGGGTCCGCCGGTGCAGTTCAGCGCCTTGGCGAAGATGCGGGCGAGCGTAGTCTTGCCCGTGCCGCGGGGACCGCAGAACAGGTAGGCATGGGCGATGCGGCCGGACCGGATGGCGTTGGCCAGCGTCGTGGTGACGTGCTCCTGCCCGACGACATCCTCAAACCGCTGCGGGCGGTATTTGCGCGCTATGACCTGGTAGCTCATCGATCGGAATGCAGAAGGCGGAATGAAGAGGGCAGGAGGCCGGAGAATCAACCAACGGATGCGAGGCAGCCTCTTTTTCTGAATTCCGCCTTCATCCTTCTGCCTTGTGGGAAAGGGAAGGCCAGGGTGACCACGGCAGACGGGAGCAAACTACCGTTGCTGCCTTCCGGCCCTGGCGGGGTTCGTAAGTCCGCGTTCCATGGGCCCTGGCGGCGCGGAAGGTGGAGACTTGCCGGCGGGAGAGCAAGCGTGAGTTCGTTTTCTTGGCGTCGTCGGGCCGCCCCAACTTTGAACTTTGAACTTCGAACCGTGAACCCCGACAGTTCGGCCGTGCCAACCAAAGTGCTCGCCGTGGCGAACCAAAAAGGCGGCGTCGGCAAGACGACCACCTCGGTCAATCTTGCTGCCTGCCTCGCCGCGCAGGGGCGTCGAATCCTGCTCGTGGACCTGGATGCCCAGGCCAATGCGACCAGCGGACTTGGCCTCGAAAAGCTTGAAGGCGGCAGCGTCTACCGCCCGCTGCTTGGGGAGGGCACCGCCGCCGAACGGATCAAGGAGACTGCCTTCCCTAATTTATCCGTCCTGCCGAGCGAACTCGACCTGTGCGGCGCTGAAGTCGAGATGGCCCGCGCGGACGATTACCTGAATCGCCTCCGGGGCATCCTGCAACCGGTCCGCGAATCGGGCCGGTTTGACCTCATCATCCTCGATTGCCCGCCATCGCTGAGCATCCTGACGTTGAACGCGTTTTCTGCCTCGAACTGGCTGTTGGTGCCCTTGCAGTGCGAATACTACGCGCTCGAAGGCGTCGCGATGATCTCACGCATCCTCGCCCAGGTGCGGGACACCGGGATCAATCCCGGTCTCGACCTGCTGGGAGTAGTGATGACGATGTTCGACGGGCGCACGAAGCTGAGCCAGAACGTCGTGGCGGAAGTCCGGCAGCATTTCGGCGAGAAGGTCTTTGAGACGGTCATTCCGCGCACGACGCGCCTCGCGGAGGCCCCGAGCTTCGGCAAGCCGATCATCCACTACGACGCCTACAGCGCCGGCGCGGCTGCCTACGAAGTTCTGGCGGAGGAAGTGGCGAAGCGGCTGGGGATGGCGGTTGTGAGCTGAAGCTAAGGGGAGGCGTCAATGACACCCGAGCAATTCAAGGGAAACGCCTGCGCAGACTATTTCGACTCGGTCGCGTTCCCGGAAGGAATTTGGAGTGAACGTGATCAACTCTGGCTGATTCTTCCTTCGGCTGAAGTCTTCGAGCGGTCGGGGGAAAAGTTTTTGGTCATAGGGCGACCCGGTGTTGACGGCATCGAATTCGGTTACCGGCGGGAGCTCGATGGAGTGTGGGCTTACTACCCATGCACACGGGAGTTCCTAAAACTTGCTCCAAACGTGAAATCGTTGGTCGAGGGCTGGAATGGTGGGACGATCACCGTCTAGGACCGGCTCACTTCGCCGTCATTCCGATTTTTTAGTCCGCGTTAATTGTCCCCGCGTTTCGCTGGGACGGACGTAATCCACCCGCAACACCAAGCTGTGCGGCGATCCCCACCAGCGCTCTGCCCAGCACCGAACGCTGGCCAACCTCACAGCAGAGTGGTTCGTCGAATCAGTCGCGCGTCGCCGTATTCGCCTGATTCCCGCGCTTCAGCAGCACCAAACCCGTGGCGGTGTTCCGTTCGTAGCCGTAGCACGGCTGGTTCACGATCTTGCCGCGGAGCCAGAGTTCGGTGGAGCCGCCACCGTCGAGGTTCATGGCTTCGGTGCAGCCGAGTTGCACGAGGTAGCTGGCCAGTTCCGGCAGGGTCATCCCGTCGGAATGCCCCGGTTGCCGGCCGTCCACGGTGACGAGGAAGAAGTGGGTATCGTTCCAGCCGAGGGCGGACCGGGGATGCCGCACGTTGGCTTTCACCACGCGGGCGGGCTGGACCTTGCTGCCGCGCACCAGCGCCGGGCCGCCGCCGATCGCGGTCGTGACGCCGGCCAGGCTGGGCTGGGAGCCGAACGACAATTGCACGGTGCCGCCATTCCTGAGCGCGGTTGCCTGTGCCCGCAGGCTGGCCGGGACGCCGAGCGTGAGCCGGTCCTGCTTCCGGCCGGCCGTGCCGACT
>JBIIUN010000094.1:0-12540 GCA_044339945.1 Kapaibacterium sp. (SeqCode) | reverse complement strand
TCACGGTCAATGGCGCGCCGGTCGCGATCATCGTGCCGCCCGTCGGCATCTCCGGTGGTCCCGCCGCGGTCTTCGCCCCGGCCGGTGTTTACGCCCGCTGATTCCACCCGCCCAACATCGCCTTCCCGTGCGCCTTGTTGTCCTGCTGCTGGCCGGAGTGTTGGCCGGCCGGCTTGTGCCGGTTCACGGCCAATCGGCCGGGCCAACCAAGCCAATCAACATCAGCGACCTCCGCATCAAGCCGGTGAAACCGGCCGGGGCCGAGGCGGAAATCGAAAAGTCGATCCAGCGACTCGGGCAGGCGTTGGCCGGGCGGCAGGCGACGGACCCGGAAGGCGGTTGGCCGCCGCTGCTCAAGCTGGCGCAGACGGAACTGCTGCGTCGCTGGGCCGAAACCGGGCCCGACGCCCAACCGAACAAGGTAACCCCGGCGGACCGTCGCCTACGCGCGTTGATCCATCAGGTCACCGCCCGGTCGGCGCTATATCAGGGCAATCTGCTGGAAGCACTGGATGAAACCGCCCGCTGGAGGCAGTGGGCCGTGACCGACGAGGACCAGGGCGAGGCGGAGAAGGCGGCCCGAATCGTGCGGGAATGGCCGCAACCGATGTGGGCGGGCTCGCCGGAGGAAACGCAATTGTTCGAGCGGTTGGTCCGCGGCGAGGCCACGGCGGCCGATGCCACCCGGATCAAAACCTGGGACGACGAGGACGTGCTGACCTTCTGGGGCAAGGTGTGCGTCATCCTGCACTTCTGGTCCCAGAATCGACCCGAAGCCGGTGCCCGTTTCCGGGAACTTCGCGGTGCCGTCGCCGAAAACCGCGAGGCGACCGACTTCCTCGACAAGTTGCAGCGCAACCACGATCCCGACCAAACCCTGGTGGACAGCGCCAACGCGCTCTGGGCCTGGCGCAATCGCATCAGCGACGTCGCGACTGTGGCGGCCAACCTGATCAACCAGGCCGCGAAGGAAGCCCAGGCTTTCCAGAAGACCCACCAGGACCGGCTGAATCTCGGCTGGACCAACTCCGCCGCGCTGAAGCCAGCCGAGCGCACCGGGTTCGCCGCCGTCGGCGGCATCTACCTGTTCCAGCAGGCGCGACTCGGCAAGGTCCAGGCCGCCGCCCGCGAGTTGGAGGCGGTGATCCAGTTCAGTTCACCCGAGGTCGTGAAGCACGCCCTTGCGGTCGTGGAGGAAATGCCGTTCCGGGCTGATTGGCTGAAGGATTCCGACCGGCAATTCTTCGACGACCTCATCGCCCTCAAGGCCGATCCCGCGCGGGCACCCAAGCAGGCTTCGGAGATCTTCAACCAACGTCGGGAATCGCTGTGCAGCCTATTCACGGCGGCTACTGCGTTGCTCTTCCACGGCCAGGTCCGGGACATGGAGACGGTCCTGGGCGCCGTCGCCAGCTACGCGACCGTCCAACCGCAGGCGAAGGAATTGGTCGCCCACCTGCGCGCCCTGGGCCAGGAACGGCTCGGCGTCGAAAAGGCGGGCACCGACAAGACGTTGGCCGGGTTCCGCACCCGCGTGGCGCCGGATTGGGGGAAGAAGTTCAAGGCCGCCCTGGCAGTGCCCGCCCGGTGGCCAGCCGTGCGGTTGGTGGACCTCCGCAAGGAGATCAGCGCGGTCGAATCAGAGTTGTCGATCCAGCAAACCCTGAACACGGCCGCGCAGATTTCCCCGGTCTTGCCCGCGGAGCAGAAACGGCAGTCCGAGACCACGGGGCGTGAGGTGGTTGCCGCGCTGGAAAAGCGCCTCGCGGCGTTGCGGGCGGAACACGACCGACTCAAGGCGGAGCTCGGTCGCTGAAGGGTCAGCACGTGCTGGCGCCGGGCCCGGGCGCATCGATTCACCGTGGCCGAGCGGGCAGTCGGCCCGCCCACGGACTGACGTCCGCAGCCACCGCGCGAACCTGCCCCGGGGGGCCTCGGTGAGAAATGAGCCCCTGGGCCCCGACACGAAGTCAGTGGCCCGCCTTCGTTGGCCCCGACCCCAAACTCGGCGTGCCGATGCGCCCGACTTCGAGGCGGCCCCGAGGTAGCGGTTGACGGATTCAGGAGCCGCATTGTTTCCTCGCGGGGCTGTCCCCCGATTCAGTGCCTACCCAGTTCAGCAATTTGTCTGCCCAAGCCATAAGCTTCCTCTGGCATTGGATTTCCTGCCGGTTGCTCCTTGGCGGATTGTTGGGTGCGACTGCGATCGCGGCCGGAACCGCCGGCCGGAACCGCGGCTGCCCTGACCAACCTGTCGGCGGTGCGCGCGCTGTCGATGGATGCCGCCCAAAAGCATCCGGCAGTGGACATCGCAGGCGTCGTCACCTGGCTGGACCCTATGGTGCAGGGCATGTTCATCGATGACGGGCAGACGGCCGTCTGGGTGGATGGCTCGTCGCCGGCGGGACTGCCCCCGGGCCTCGGTTTGGGCTCGAAGGTGCGGGCGGTGGGGATCGCCCACGCCGGCTTCTTCACCCCGGCGGTCACCTTCTCCAACCTCACGGTCCTCGGCCAGTCCGCCCTGCCGCCGGCCCGGCTTGCCCGGGCCTGAGAACAACGGCTCGGGCGATGGGATGGAATCCGGGTTACCGTCGAGGGGACCCTGTTCGCGACCCGCGACTCCAAGGGGCAGGACGAATACCGGGTATTGTCGGACGGAGTGGCGGTGGCGCTCGTCGTTCCCGGAAAGCCGCGACCTTCGTTCCCTGCCTTGCCGCGCTGGGCCAGCGTCACCGGCGTGTCCAGCCTCACCATCTCGGATCGCCGGGAACCGCTCGATTGCGCGCTGCTCCTCGCCGACTGGGAGGAGGTCCGGTTCAAGCCGCCGGAATCCGTGCCGCCGGAGACGGTGGCGATCGGCCCGTTGGTCCGCGCGACCAATGCCAGCTGGCTGGATCGGTTGGTCGCCGTGGAAGGCGTGGTGACCTGGCACGGGGCGGACCGCTTCACCCTGCAGGACGCCACGGGCGGACTGCTGGTCCAGGTGACCAACCTGCCGTCGCCGGCGGGGCGGACGCGGATGCGGGTCGTCGGCGGGGCCCGGCGACTGGTCACGGGCATGGAATTGGTCGCGACTGCGGTTTCCCCGCTGGCGGGGGTGGTCGCCTGGCCGGAAGCCCGGCCGGTGGCGGACGAGGAACCGTTGGCGGACGTCCGCCTCGACGGACTGCGGGTATCGCTTTCCGGCCGGTTGGTGCACCGGCGGCGGCAGGATCGGCACGAGGAATGGCTGCTGGTCCGGCCCGAGCGACCGGAGCGTTTCCGGGCGCTGTTGCCTTCCGACCGGGATCTCAGCGCCCTCGCCGCCATCGCCGTGGACAGCACCGTGAGGGTGGACGGCGTGCTGCAACGGGAGACAGACCCGACGGGGCGGCCCACCGATTCGCTGGTGCTGGTGGCGGAACCCGGCGACCTGAAACTCGTGAGTCCGCCTCCCTTGTCGCGCCGGCTGGGGCTGGCGTTGGTGTGCGTGACGGCGGCGACGCTTTTTGGCTCCCTGCTCGGCGGGGCGTGGTGGTGGCACACGCTCCGGATGGGGCGGGCACGGCAGCAGCAATTGGAGGCCGAAAACCGGCACCAGAGCCGCTTCGCCCTGATCGCTGCCACGGCCAGCGACCAGATCGTCACGCTCAACTACCGTGGCCACATCACGTTCATCAATCCCGTCGGCGAACGGTTGCTGGCGCGGGCCGACGACAGCGTGCTGGGACAGCCTTACGCCCGCTGGGTTGCGCCGGAATTCCGGGCGGAATGGATGACCGCCGTCGCCGCCGCGGCCGAGGGGCGGGAGCTGAAGCCGTTCGATGTCCAAGTGGAACGGGCCGACGGTGCGCGCCGGGAAGTCGAGGTGTTGCTCCGCCGGCTCAGCGACACCGAGCTCCAGTGCATCGGGCGCGACCTGACGGAATCCCGGCGGGCCCAACGGGAACTGGCGCGGCAGGAACTCCAGCTCCGCACCATCGTGGACAGCATGGCGGAAGGGATCGTCGTGATCGACGCGGGCCGGACTGTCGTGTCCCTGAATCCGGCGGCGGAGAACATCCTCGGCGTCGGGCGGGCCAGCCTGCTGGGCACCGTCCTCTCGCCCGATTGGGACTGCACGCTGCCGGACGGGACTCGGCTCGAACCCGAGGAGTATCCGATCATTCGCACCCTGCGGACCGGCGAAGGTTTCGATGCCTTCCAGTTCAGCTTCCTCGGCGGCGACGGCCAGCGGCGTTGGCTTTCCGTCAACAGCCGCGTGCTCTCCCGCGACGGCGCGGGCGCCCCGCAGCAGGTGATCGCCACGTTCACCGACATCACGGCCCGGCGAACCGCCGAACAGCAGCAACAACAATTGGAGGAGCAACTTCGCCGCTCCGAAACCCTGCGGGCGTTGGGCACGCTGGCCGGCGGCGTCGCCCACGATTTCAACAACCTTCTGGCGTGCATCCTCGGCAACGCCGATCTCTCCCTGGCCGACCTGCCGCCGGAACATCCCGTGGCGGAAAATTCCCGCGAGATCGCCGCCGCCGCGCGGCGCGGCGCGGACTTGGTGCGTCGGATCCTCAGCTTCAGCCGGCCGCAGACGACGCGGCGGGACACCCTGCTGCTTTCGTCCGTGGTGGAAGAGGCGGCCACGGTGGTGGCCAAGGCGATGCCGCCCGGGGTCCGATTTCATTGGCAGGCGGGTTCGGGCGAGCCGTCCGTCCACGGCGACCGCACGCAGTGGCACCAGGCATTGGTCAACCTCTGCACCAACGCCGCCCACGCGCTGGAGGAGCGGGGCGGCGAACTGGCGATCGAGGTCGCCCCGGCCGAGATTTCCGCCGCGGAAGCCACGGCCCACCCGCCGCTGAAGGCCGGTCCCGCCGTGCGACTGACGGTGCGGGACACCGGCTGCGGGATGGACGCGGCCACCTTGGCGCGGGTGTTCGAGCCGTTCTTCTCGACCAAGGGGCCGGGACGCGGAACCGGGCTCGGCATGGCCATCGTCAACAGTGTGGTGCAGGCACACGAGGGACGAATCACCATCGAGTCGGTCCCGGGCCAGGGCACGCGGGTGGAAGTGTTGCTGCCCGCCGCGGGTATCGATTCGACCTCGAACGCCGCCGCCGGCCGGCCGGACGAACCACCGCGGGGCCGGGGCGAACGGGTGCTGGTGGTGGATGACGATCCGGCCGTCCTGCGGATCCTGGACCGGGCGTTGTCGCAATTGGGTTACGCGGTCACCGCGGTCAGCTCCCCGCTGGTGGCAAGAGATCGGCTGCGGGAGCAACCCGGACACTTCCGGCTGCTGCTCACCGACCTGTCGATGCCGGAACAGTCGGGCGTGGACCTGGCGCTCGGGGTGCGCGCGGAATGGCCCGGGCTGCCGATCGTCATCGTCACCGGTTACGGACCGACAGCCGACCAGCAACTGGCGCGTTCCGGCGGCCAGTTTCCCGTGCTCAGCAAACCGCTCGCCTTGCCCGAACTGGCGCGGACGCTCCGCCGGGAGCTCGACGGGACGGCTGTTCCGAGCAGGACCTGACGATTGAATCCGACCGGTCCTCCTCAGCGCCCCGCGGGCGGACAACGCAGCCAACGGCCGGGGCCGTCCGGCGCCAATTCGGGGGCCGTAGCGACGCAAGCGGCTTCGGCCTGCGGGCAGCGCGGCGCGAACCGGCATCCCGCCGGCCACTGGCCCGGACTCGGCACCTGCCCGGGGATGGCGGCCAGGCGATCGGTTGGTCGGCCGATTTCCGGCACCGAGCGCATCAGGGCCTGCGTGTAGGGATGCCGCGGTCGCCGGAGCAATTCCGCCGCGGGGGCTTCCTCGACGATCTGGCCGGCATACATGACCGCGACGCGGTCCGCGAGGTCGCCGACGAGGCCGAGGTTGTGGGTGATCAGCAGGATGGCCATGCCGGATTGGCGCTGGAGGTCGCGGAGCAGTTCGATGATCTGGGCCTGGACGGTGACATCGAGCGCGGTGGTGGGCTCATCCGCCACCAGCAGCTTCGGCTCGCTGGCCAGCGCGAGGGCAAGCATCACCCGCTGCTGCATGCCGCCGGAAAGCTGGTGGGGATAATCCCGGGCGCGGCTTTCCGGCGCCGGAATGCCGACCTGTTTCAGGAGCCGGACCACCTCGGCGGTGGTGGCCGCGGCGGGCCGGTGGACCTGGAGCGATTCGAGGATTTGGGCGCCGATCCGTTGAACCGGATTCAAGGACGCGCCCGGGTCCTGGAACACGTAGCTGACCACACCGCCGCGGATCGCGCGCAGTTCGGCCGGCATCAGGCCCAGGACGTCACGACCGGCGACGCGGATTTCCCCGCCCACGTAGCGGGCAGGCGGGCTGGGCAGGAGTTGGGCGATGCTCAGCGCCGTGACGCTTTTGCCGCAGCCGCTTTCGCCCACGAGGCAAAGGGTGCGCCCGGCCTCCAGGGTCAGCGAAACGCCGTCCACGACGCGGACCGTCCCGAAGTCGAGCTGCAGATTCTGGATCTCAAGCAACGCCATGTGCCGGCCGGCACGGTGGACGAATCGGGCCGGCGATGCGCCTTCAATCTGACCGCCTTCCCCGGCTCGCAGGGTCGGCCGTCAGAACAGGTCGCGGCGCCAGGAATGATTGGCCGGCAGGCGGCGCAGGAGTCCGAACGGCAGGTTCCAGCCCAGGTTCGGCCGCGCGGCGGCGTCGCCGGCGGTGGAAAGACGCGGCAGTTCCGTGATCCGTTCGAGGTGGTTTTCCAACGTGGACTCGAAGGCGGCGCCGGTGTGGGCGGCGGCCAGCGCATGGGCGCGCCGGCGCAACTCCAGGATCTGGTCCGGGGTGCGGTCGGCATACCACCGGATGGCCCGCGTGGCGTCGGTCAGGTCACCGGGCCGGTAAAGGAGTTCCGGGGCGACCCGCTCGACATAGTCGTCGCCGCCGCAGCCGATCCGGGGAAACACCGCGATCCCGCCGCGGCAGTAGTGCTCGATCAGGCTGATGGGCAGACCCTCGTAGTCGCTGGTGAAAACCATCAGGTCCCAGCGTTCGAGCGCCTTCCAGTAGGACCGGCCGGACTGCCGGCCGTGGAAGACCGCATCCGCCGGAAGCCGGGCCGTCAATTCGCCGCGGTAGGGACCGTCCCCCAGGATTTCCCACCGGACTTCGATCCCGGCTTGGCGAAGCAAACGGTCCAAGGCCGGCAGGCGGTCGAGGCGTTTCTGCTCCACGACCACCCGTCCGCAAAACCCCAGCACCAGCGGCCGGCCCGGCGGGGTGGGGGTGAGCACGAAGGTGTCGGCAGGCGGCGCAATCGGCACCGGGATCCAGCAGAGCCGTTCCGGCGGAAGCGCCAGGTGGGTTTCGGCCAGCTTCAACAATGCGTGGCTGACGGCGACCACGCCGTCGAGGCGCCCGCGCTGTTGGGCGAGCCAATCCCCGATGCCCGGCCAGTCGGAGTGCATGAACGAAACCCGCCGCTCGGCGTCATCGGCCGGCGCCAGGAACGGCAGGCCCCAGCCGTTGTGATAGACCCAGGTTCCGGAACGGGGATGCCGGGCGGTGTGGGCAGCCAGCCGGCGCCGGGCCGTCTTCGGGGAGCTCAGTCCGCGCAGGCCGAGGCCGGCGACGTTCGGCAGGGAAAAGGGCGCGGACTCGAACAGGCTGAGCACGCGGTTGCCGGGGGCCAGCCGGGCGTCGGATTCCGCCAGCCGGCGCAGGATGGATTCCACGCCGCCCAGCTTGCGGAAATGGGTGAACACATGGGTCACGGGCCGCCGGAGCATGCGCGGAGAGGAAGGGGAACGGCTGCGGCAGCGTCGAGGAAATTCGCCCGGGACGGACCGGGGTGGCGACGCGGCGCGACTTGCCAATTGCGCGGCCGCCGGGCAGCGGCTTTGCTAACGGCCTCGTGACCACGGCCGATGTCCAACTTCACGTCCAGAAGCTGCTGCTGCTGGGCGCATTTTTCCTGGGCGCCATCTTTGTGGGGCTGCTGCTCGCCGGCGCCCCGGTGCTGCTGATCCTGGCGCTGGGCGGTTTCGCCTGGCTGCTGCTGTTGCCCTACCACGCCCAGATCGCCACGACGGTGGCCATGGTGACGTTCGCCTCCGGCTTCATTCTGCCCGGCTTTCCGGGCCGCCCGTTTGTCTGGGAGGCCGCGGCGATGCTGGGCTGGACGGGAGTGGCAGTGACCATTGCCCTGCGCCAATACTCGGCGGAGGCCTCCAAGCTCGTCCGCCGGCACTGGCTGCTGTTTGCCGGTGCACTCGGCTACTGCGCGGTGCTGGTGACCCTGATGTATTTCCGCGGCGTCGGCATCCGGGTGTTCGGCGGCAGCCAGATGGGCGGGCGCATTTACCTCCAGCAGTTGCTCTGCGCGATCTTTCCGCTGTTGTTCGTTCTGCGACCCATGGGCGAGGAGCGCATGGTGAAGCTGTATGTGATCCAGTGTTTGCTGTCGGTGAGCTTCCTGCCGGCGGACCTGGTGTTTGCCTACGGCGGAAAAGTCCTGGAACCTTTGCTCTACGTCCTCGACTTGCCCAATGACGGCGTCAACTTCGAGAATCAGGCGATGCAGTTCGGCATCCGGCGGTTCCAGTCCTTTTTCTTCCTTTCCCTCTCTTTCTACTGCCTGCTGCTGACTTGGCGACGGTTTGAGGACTACCTGAACCGGAACGCGATCTGGATGTGGCCGAGCACCATCCTCATCCTCGGTCTCGGGTTGTTGGGTGGCCACCGCAACCTGATTCTCTTCCTGGCCTTCGTGATCGTGATCACTGCCTGGGCGCAACGCTTCTACACCGTCGTCCGCCTGTTGGGTGTCCTGCTGATCACGGGGCTCATCTACCTGACGGTGGCCACCAACATCCGGGAGATGCCGCTGTCGGTGCAGCGCGCCCTGTCGGTAGTCCCGGGACTGGACGTGGACCGGCAAGCTTCCGACGACGGGCAGGCGACCCTGGAAGGCCGGCGGACGATCCGTAAGGCCGGCCTCGAGGTGGCCAAGGACTACCGCTGGATCGGCCGTGGTTTTGGCAAACCAAAGGACGTCAGCCTCTCGGGTCAGGTCGACATGACCCAGATGCACGTGGATTCCGGCATCTTCTACAATGGAACCGTCGGCTTGCTGGTGAACACGGGGCTCCCGGGCACGGTGACCATGTTCTGCTTCATGGGCGCCGGTTCGTGGCTGGCCTTCCGCAACCTGCGCCACATCCGGCGGCACGGCGCGGAGGACATGTTTTCCCGCATGGCCTGCGTGCTCTCATCGCTGTGGATCGGCCAGGTGTTCTCGTTTGTGTTCCTCCACGGCGACGCGGAGTTCGCGATGCGGACTTTCGGCCTCGAGGCCGGCATGTTGCTGTTGTGCGACCACAATCTCAGCCTCCGGACCACCGCAGCGCAGCAGGCCCAGGCGGTGGCCGAGGCCAAGGCGGCGGAAACGCCGGTGGTGGTGGAGGCGCCCCGGATCCGGCCGCGCTTGGCGGTCTGAACGGGGCGGGTCAGAAAAGGCTGTAGATGAACGGTGCCAGCGGGGAGTTGGCCGAAGTCGCCAGCAGTATGCCCAGCGCAGCCAGCACGACGGCGATCGGCAGCAGCCACCACTTCTTCCGGACCTTCAGGAAGTCCCAGAACTCACGGAGGATGCTGAACTTGCTCACGGCGCCAGCTTGGGCAGGCGCCGGCCAAAGTCAAAACTGGCGCTCGTAGTCGGCCCGGCCGGGCTTTGCGGAACGGTCCCGGGCGAGCCAGTAGGTGGGTTCGCGTTCCGTGCGCTGCCGGCGGAGGAAGTCGCGGCCGGAAACGCGGGCCAGCCAGCCCAGCGGGGTCACCCCGAGGAAAAACACCAGCGTAAGCAGCACCGTGCCCATGACCGTGCCCATGATCAGCGCGAGGGTCATCCAGGCGCGGTGGGGCCAGCGCAGCGAGCGGGGAGCCAACACGCCCAGGAGGAACAGCGTGAGCCCAGGCCCGGCGACCCACGGCCACCAACTTTGGGCCCGCCACCCACCCAAGGCGGCGAATACCAGCAGCACGCCGCCGACCAGCCGCCCGAAGCTGCGCAGGGCGCGGGGCGATTGGTCGAGTTGGCGGAGTTCTTCGCGGATCATGGTCAGTCGAGCTCGAATTCCCGGAGCCATGCGGCGTCCTGGTCGAGCGGCAGTTGTCGCGTCTTCTCCAGGACGAACGGGCCCACGGCAAGCACGTCCATATTGGTTCGCAAGAAGCACCGCAGCGCGTCCGCCGGGGTGCAGACGATGGGTTCGCCGCGCACGTTGAAGCTTGTGTTGATGATCACGGGACAGCCCGTGCGCGCCTCGAAGGCCCGGAGCAGGCGGTGATACAGGGGGTTGGTCTCAGCGGCCACCGTCTGCACCCGCGCGGAATTGTCCACGTGGGTGACGGCCGGGATCTCGGAGCGCGGGGTCAGGAGCTTTTCCATCCCAGTCCGCGCCTGTTCCGCCGGGGAAAGTTCCCGGCAACGCCGCGGGTGGACCGGGGCGACCAGCAGCATGTAGGGGCTGTCCGTCTCCAATTGGAACCACTCGCCGACCCGTTCCCGCAGCACGCTCGGCGCAAAGGGACGGAAGCTTTCCCGGAACTTGATCTTCAAGTTCATCGTCTCCTGCATGGCCGGCGAACGCGCGTCGCCCAGAATGCTCCGGGCGCCCAGCGCGCGTGGGCCGAACTCCATGCGGCCCTGGAACCAGCCGACCACCTTGCCGTCGGCGATGTGCCCCGCCACGGCGTCGGGCAAGGCGTCCTCGTCGAATTCGTGCCGGACAAACGACGCCATTTCCTCGCCGGACAACCGTCCCAGCGCCGCCTCGATCTCGGCCCGACCGAACGCGGGTCCCAGATAGCTTCCCCGCATCGCATCGTGCCCGGCCACGTTGGTCCGGGGTTGTTCCAAGGCGTGATGCCAGCCGACGAGGGCTGCGCCCAGCGCGCCGCCGGCGTCGCCCGCCGCCGGTTGGATCCAGATCCGGTCAAAGACCCCTTCGCGCAGGATCCGGCCGTTGGCGACGCAGTTGAGTGCCACGCCGCCGGCGAGACAAAGGTTGGGCAGGCCGGTTTCGCGGCGAACATGCCGGGCCATGCGAAACAGGATTTCCTCGGTGACTTCCTGGATGCTGCGGGCGACGTCCATGTAGTGCGCCGTCAGCCGGGACTCCGCCGTCCGCGCCGGGGCGCCGAAAACCGCGTCGAACCGTGCGTTGGTCATGCGCAGCCCCGTCGTGTAGCCGAAGGAGTCCAGATTTAGCCGGAACGAGCCGTCGTCGCGTAGGTCCAGCAGTTCGCGCCGGATGGCGTCCACGAAACGCGGTTCGCCGTAAGGCGCAAGGCCCATGAGCTTGTATTCGCCCGAATTGACCTTGAACCCGCAGTAGTGCGTGAACGCCGAATACAGCAGGCCCAACGAATGCGGGAAGTGCTGCTCGCCCCACAGCTCAATCCGGTTGCCGCGGCCAACGCCGAAGCTGGTTGTCGTCCATTCGCCCACACCGTCCACGGTGAGGATCGCCGCCTCGTCGAACGGTGACGGGAAGAAGGCCGAGCCTGCATGGGATTCGTGGTGTTCCGCGAAGAAGATGGGCTTCGTGAACCGGAGCCGTTCGGCCAGCTCCGCCTTTTGCCAGAGCTTGTCCTTGAGCCACACCGGCATCGCCTTGAGGAAGGAGGCCAGTCCGCGCGGCGCCTCGGCGAGATAGGTATGCAGCAGCCGGTCGAACTTCAGGAACGGCTTCTCGTAGAAGGCCACATGGTCCACGTCGGCCAGCGTCAGGCCGCCTTCCAGGAGGCAATAGGCCACGGCATTTTCCGGGAACCGTTCGTCATGCTTCCGCCGGGTAAAGCGCTCCTCCTGCGCCGCGGCCATAATCACGCCGTCGCGCAGCAGGCACGCCGCGCTGTCGTGATAAAAGGCCGAGAGGCCGAGGATGTGGACGGGCTTGGACACGGAACGCGGCCAGCGTATCGGGGGACTCGGCCGGGTGCGAGCCGGAGTCCGCGCGAATCCGCTACGTGCCGGGTTGAGCACTGAGGGGGAAACCGACTGCCTGAAGTGGTGCGCCCGGCAGGACTTGAACCTGCCGCCCAAGGCAATCGGAACCCGTTCGTGGCTGACCCAACTTAGCCAACTGGCTCTGGCTGCCCAAAGTGACGGTTGCCCGGTCAGGTGAAGGAGTCGTTTTGGAGTGGAGCCCACCGACATGCCCATTGCCTTGGAGTTCTCGGCCACGCTGACCGGCCCTTGGACCACGAACGCTCCGCAGACCGACGAAAGCCGGCGACTTTTGCGAGGGTGCGGTTGGCGCGCCGTAGTCCGACAACGAGCCGGTTGCGCCGCCAATGGCCATTGGTAACAGTTGGTCCCATGACGTTGATATGGCTTATTGGATGTCAAGAGGGCGTGGACCTTGCGTGGCACTTTTTTCCTGTGCGGGTTCTTCCGTGGCATGGGCTGGGTCGTGGACACGGGACCGGCGCTTTATGACGACGGTGGATCCTGCTGATATGCGTGTATTGGGTAACACATGACCGGGGTGCGTCACGGCGCTCGACCCTGTCTAGGAGCGTGAGTT
>JBIIUN010000513.1:0-3381 GCA_044339945.1 Kapaibacterium sp. (SeqCode) | reverse complement strand
CTGGGGGTTCACCGGCTTGGCCAGGAAGAAGTCCGCCTGGGCATTGAGGCCTTCCAGGATGTGCTCCGTGGAACTGAGCGTGGACAAAAGAATGACCGGGATGTGCCGCAGCCGGGGGTTCGACTTGATGTGCCGGCACAGGGTGTAGCCGTCCACCGCCGGCATGTTGATGTCGCTGATCACCATCTGGCACTGCCCGCGCGCGACGATGTTCATCGCCTCGTGGCCGTCCTGGGCCAACGTGACCTGATAGCCCCGGCCCTGAAGCCGGCGGCGGGTCAGGAGCGCCTGCGTGACGTCGTCCTCCACCACCAGGATATGGGCGGCGGGCTTCATGGCGCGGAGGTCCGGGCGGTGGCCGGCCGGGCAGAGCGGCCCTGGCCGGTGCGGTGGCGCAGGCCGCAGGGGCCGTGTTGCCGGTGGCGGAGCGCCGGACCGGTGGCGGCGAGGCCCGTGGCGCAGCCGAGGCTGATCACGCACTCCTTGCCCGCCCAGCCCCACTCTCCGACCAGCGACTGGCTTTCGCCCATGGAAGTTTGTTTCACGCCCCCAACAGACGCGTTCGGCGGACCGGCCTCAAGCTACCAACAGTAGGTAAATCGCCGGGCCGGATACTGGAAACTGGTGGCGCCCCCTGCCCTGGAAACGTCGCCGACGCCCCCGCTGTCCCTACGTATACTTACGTAGGCCGCTCCCGACAATGCGCTCGCAAATCCGGGGCAAACCGCGGCATACCCGCTATTGTTCGCCTTTGGAGCTCCCACTGCCGCCCCCATGAATGCCCCTCGCTTCGCCGTTTCCGCCATCCTTGCCGCGTTTTTCCTGGCCGCCGGCGGCTGGGTCGCCCGCGCGGCCGACCTGCCACCAGGCCTGGTCGGCTATTGGCCCGGCGAAAATGACACGCTCGACGCCACCGGCGCCAACCCCGGCACGCCGGCCAACGGGGTTGAATTCGTGGACGGCCGGGTCAACCGGGCGTTCCACCTCGACGGCGTGGACGACTACGTGGACGTCGGCCCCTTGCCCGCGGTCGCCGGGGCGGACGGCCTGACCGTCATGGCTTGGGTCCGCCGGGCGCACGGCGACTATTCCGTCGGCGGCATCGTGGGCCAGTGGAACACCGGCGGGGCGGGCAACAACCGTTTCCTGCTCTACAACTCGGAAGGAGACCAGGCGGGCAAGGGAGGCTTCGTGGTGGACCTGGCTGGCGGTAGCGCGGCGGCCGTGACGGGCACCACGGCCATTCCGGTCGGCGAATGGGTCCACGTCGCCGCGGTCTGGCGGGGCGCGGACGGTTTCATCGGCCTCTACAAGAACGGAGTGCTGGAAAACTCCACGACCGGCCCCGCCGGCAAACGCCTGACCACTGGCGCCGTGGACACCGCCAAGCTCGGCGAATGGGGTCCGGTCCGGTCCGCGGCCTACAAATGGCCCGGCGACCTGGACGAAGTCGCCATCTTCAACCGCGCGCTCTCGCCGGCGGAAGTCCAGCGCGTCTTCAGCGGCGGCCTCCTCAGCCTGCCGGCCGAGACGGCCAACGACCTCGCCGAAGGCACCGAGTTGCTCATCCAGGGCAGCAACGCCAAAGGGCACGTCAACTACGAGACTGACGGCTTCCGCAACGCCGGCTCCGTGCGCCTCGAATCCATCAACGCCGGCTACACTTCCGGCCTGACCCTGTGGGGCGGCTACCTGACCAACGACCTCACCGGTTTCGTGACAATCAACCCCGGCAGCGGTGGGCCGCGCTTCATCCGCGGCGGGCTCCTGAACTACGGCACCGTGAACGTGAACCACGGAACTGAATTCGGCGGCGTGGAAGGCTGGTTCCGCAACCTCGGCACCTGGAACATCGGGGCCGGCGATACCGCGACGCTCGCTGGCGCCGGCACCCGCTTCGAGCAGGCCGGCGGCGTGCTCCAGAAGGACGGCGGGTTCGTCGCGGACGGCACCCGCTTCATCTTCTCGGGCGGCGAAGTGAAGGGCGGTTATGTCTACGTGGATGGCGGCCGGCTCGATTTGGGTTCCGGGGTTCCCGGTGAAGGGAAGTTCATCCTGACCCGCTCCAGCGCCCGGCTGACGGGCGACGTCGGACCGCAGACGGAGATTTGGGTGCGCGGTGACAGCCGGGGCAATCACACGCTGGCCAAGGCCGAAACCGGTTTTGCCAACCGCGGCACCCTGCGCCTGGAAAGTGCGAACGCCGGCTACGCCAGCTCCCTCCAGGTGGACGGCGTGCTGACCAATGCCAGCACTGGCAAGATCATTTCCAATGGCGGGGCCGGCGGCGGCCGCCAGTTGGTCACCCAGTTGCGCAACGAAGGCCTGCTCACGCTGAACTACGGCCTCGGCCTGGGTCACGCCGACGCCCGGCACGTCAACCGTGGCACCATGGACATCCTGGCGGGCAATTCGCTGGTGCTCGACGCCGGCGCGCAGACGTTCCGGCAGGAGGCAGGGGCATTGAACATCGCCGGCGGCTTCGACGGCTCGAACATGCAATTCGAGTTCGCCGGCGGCGACCTCAACGGCTGGGCGTATCTAGACAATAGCCGGCTGGTGGTGGAGCCCGGCGCGACCGGCCCCGGTTACTTCTACCTGACCCGCTCCGGTTCACGGCTCGCCGGCAGCCTGCAACCGGGCCAAACCGTCCACGTCCGCGGCGACAGCCGCGGTGGCCACACCCAGATCACCGTCGAGCCCGGCTTCGTGAACCGCGGCGAGGTGAAACTCGAAAGCGCCAATGCCGGCTACACCACCAGCCTTGCGCTGGGGGAGGGCTCCTTCCGCACCGGACCCGGCGGTAAGGTGTCCATCAACAACGGTAGCGGCGGGCCGCGCACCTTTGCGGCCGAACTCTTCAACGAAGGCGACTTCGTGGCGAACGCCGGCGTCAATCTAGGCCGGGACAACGCCAGCCACACGAACCGCGGCACCTTCACCGTCGCTGCCGGTGTCGGGCTGCGGCTCGACTGGCCGGGCCAGACCTTCCGCCAGGAAGCCGGCCTGCTGAACCTGCCGGGCAGCTTTGATGCCGTGGGCCTGCGCTTCGACTTCGCGGGCGGCGAAATCGTCGGCACACCTTACCTCGACACCGCCACGCTCAATGTTGTCCCGGGCAGTTCCCGTCCCGCGTCCTTCATCCTCACCCACAGCGCCTCGCGGCTGGAAGGCGCCCTGCATGCCGGCCAGACCGTCTGGATTCGCGGCGATGGCCGTGGCAGCCACACCGACGCCACGCTCGCGCCCGATTTCCCGAACCGCGGCACGCTCCGGCTCGCCAGCGCCAACGCCGGCTACGCGACCAGTTTCCACCAGGACTCCGGCGCCTTCCGCAATCTCCCCGGTGGCCGGCTGCTGGTCGAGCCCGGCGCTGGCGGC
>JBIIUN010000093.1:0-12573 GCA_044339945.1 Kapaibacterium sp. (SeqCode) | reverse complement strand
CCCATCAGTCGCATCGGCCAGGAGATCGTGGACGCCGCCGTGAAGAGCGCGAAATTGAAGCGGGCGGTGAAGCTGGCTCAATAGCCGGTCCACCGGCGGTGAATGGCCAGCGGCCACCATCGCTCACCTTTCTTACGGCTGCGGCTTCATCAGTTGCTGATAGACCAGCTCGAACGAGTCGGGTTCCAGACTGTGGTGGCCTTGGAAGGGCAAGTCCAAGGTCGCCAACAGGAAAATCAGGAGTCCGAGGAGCGATGCCAGCAAGGCGGTCAGCAAGTCATGCAGGCGGCGATTTTCCAGGACCAGCAACCAAGTCAGCATGAGGCTCAGCAGCGAGCCGGCAAACACGACGACCCACAGGATTCCCGGCAACTGTTGGGTGACGCTGTCGAGGCGGAGCCGGCGGCATTCCACGAGGTGGGTAAACTGCCGCAGGGCCTCCGCGTGGACTGCGGTCTGCCCCACGGTCGCCGGTTCGAAGGCCGCCAACGCCCGTTGGAACCGGGTGATGATCGGGTTGCCACCGGCGGGAACAATTCCCCGGCGCATTTCCGGCCACGCCACGTCGATGACCTGCCGGGTGTATTCGCGTAGCAAGGTGGTCAGTTCGGCCCGCTTGGCTTCCGGGTAAGTGTCCACGCTGCGGTAAAGGGTAGCGACCGCCGCCGCCTCCTGGCTGACCTTGCCTTCCACCTCGCCGTAGTTCTCCCACGCGCCGACGGAAATCAGCCCGAGCGTGATCCCGTAAAGCAGGCCGACCGCCGAGAGATACTGCCCCACCACGTCATTGTAGTCGCGGTCACCCAGCCAGCGCCGGACGAGCTTCCTCGTCGCGACCTGACCGGCGAGCGCCACGCCCACGAACACGGTTGTGACGATCAGGCAGAACAGCCACTGGGGCAGGTCGTAGAGCCACAGAACATTGAAGGACGATTCCATAAGCAAACCAAGGTGAATGCCGACCGCCCAACTACTCCGCCCTGACCTCATCAAACCGTGAGCCGGTGAAATCCACCCGGTAGATCATGCCACCGTAGCCGATGGCGTAGAGGTTGCCCGCCTCGTCGGTGCCGAAGGAGACGAGATGCTGCGGCACGGTGCCGAGCTGCCGAGCGGTCTTCAGGACTCCGTTTTCCAAGGTCACGCCGAAGATCCGCTTGGACGTGAAGTCGCCGCAGACGTAGACGCCATAGAAGGACGACTTGGGATCGCCGCGATAGACGTAACCGCCGGTGATGGAGTTGCCGTATTTGCGGCGGTAGGCAAAGACCGGCGGCGTGAACGTGCGGCCGGCGACGCGATACTGGTTGGAGAACGGCTCGAACCCTTCGAACACGTTCCAGCCATGGTTTTCGCCCCGCCGAATGAGGGCGACTTCCTCGACCCGGTCCTGGCCCACGTCGGCGAGCCAGAGGTCGCCGGTGACGCGGTCGAAGCTGAAGCGCCACGGATTGCGCAGGCCGTAGGCCCAGATTTCGGGCCGGGCCTCCGGCTGGCCGCGGAACGGATTGTCGGCCGGGATGGCGTAGGCGAGGCCGGGATCGCGATGGTCCACATCGAGGCGCATCATCTTGCCGAGCAGCAGCCGGAGGTTCTGGGCGTGGCCATTGGGATCGTGGTGCGGGCCGGTGTCGCCCATCGCGAAGTAGAGGAAACCGTCGGGACCGAATTCCAGCCAACCGCCGCTGTGGTCCTCGGCCACGCTGTTGATTCGGATCAGGCGCCGGGCCGGCCGCCCGGAATCGCCGCTGAAGTCCGCGGCAAATTCCTTTTCCACCAGCACGGTGGCCACGGTGCCTTCCTCGAACACCTGGTATTTGAGGTAGTATTTCCGGTTCGTGCGGAACTTCGGGTGAAACGTGAGCCCGAGCAGGCCGTTCGGCCCGCGGTCGCTGAACACTTCGCCGGTGAGGTCGCTGAAGACGGAGGTTTCCTCGCCCGTCGCCGTCTTCCGGACGCGCCAGATAACGCCCTTCTGGTGCAGGACGAGGAACACATCGGGCGAGCCGGGGACCTGCTGGAGGGCGGTGAGGCAGGTCTGGACCTGGGCGGGCGGCAGCGTGAGCGGCGCGGACAGGAACGGCCGCACGCCGATGGGCTTGGCCAGCTCCGGGATGCGGGCCGGCATCCCGCGGTCGCTGACAAGGGCGTTCTCGGGCTGCCGAAGGGTCGTGAGAAACTCCACGAGGTCGGTGAAATCCTGGAGCGACAACCCCGCCTGCAAGCCTTCCGGCATGAGCGACGTGGCGGTGCCGGATTGGCGGGCGATGTCCGCCCGGGCAATCGTGATCAACCGGCCGTCGCCGCCCATGAGCTGCACGGCGGTGTCGGTCGTCTGCTTGAGCACGCCTTGGAATTCTTCACCCGCCTTGGTCTCGACCAGCACGGTGCCGTAGCCGGGTGAAATGGTCGCGGACGGCCGCAGCACGGAATCAATCAGGTCGCGCCGGGCAAAGGCGTCGCCCGCCGCCGACAGGTCGGGACCGGCCTTGGAGGCCTTGCCGTCGAGCGAGTGGCATTGCGCGCAGGCGAGCTTCGAGGCGTCGGCAAACAGGCGGGCGCCGCGCGCGGGATCGCCCTCGCGGGTGAGCGCATGGCGGCGGAACTCTTCGACGTCGGGACCCGATTTCGCCGCCGGCGTTTGCGCACTCGCTGGCCCAAGGGCCGGAAGCGCGAGGGCAACGACGACCAGCGAATGGCGGAGGAAGGAGAAGGCGGAGTTCAAGGTAGGCTTGACGGTAGGTCCTGCGGATTCGGCGAACGGCAGAATCTGCGCCACCTCACGCGAACAGGACAACGGGATTCCCCGGGCAAGTCCCCTTCCCCAGCCACCCCCGGTCACAGGGCGGAGTGAACCACCTTCGGCTTGAACGCCAGCATGCGCAGCCCGTTCAGGCAGACCAACACGGTGCTGCCCTCGTGGGCGACGACGCCGACGGGCAACAGCAGCTTGAACCCGAGCGCGGAGACGATCAGGACCACGATCACCGCGAGCGAGAAGGCAAGGTTCTGGTAGATGATGCGGCGGGCGCGGCGGCTGAGCGCGAGTGCGAAGACGATGTTCTGGAGGTTGTCGCTCATCAGCACGACATCGGCCGTCTCCATCGCGACGTCGGTGCCGGCGGCTCCCATTGCGACGCCGACCGTGGCGGTGGCGAGCGCGGGGGCGTCATTTACGCCGTCGCCGACCATGGCCACGGGGCCAAGACTCTTCAGCTCCTTGATCACCCGCACCTTGTCCTCCGGAAGCAAGTCGCCGTGCACCTCGTCCACGCCGGCCTGCCGGGCGATGGCCTGGGCCACGCGGGTGTTGTCCCCGGTGAGCATGACGACCCGGACGATGCCGTCGGCCTTGAGCTGGCGGATCACGTCGGGCGCGTCGGCCCGCAGCACGTCGGCGATGGCCACGGCGCCGAGGAAGCGGGCGGAGTCATGGGCCTCGTCGAGTTCGCCGACGATGACCACAGTCTTGCCCTCGTCCTGCAAGGTGGCGACCTGCCGGGCAAAGTCGTCGGGCAACGCGAGGTTCAGCGCCGCGAAGTAACGGGCATTGCCGGCGGCGATCCGGCGGCCATTCACCAGCCCGCTGGCGCCCTTGCCCGACACGGACTGGAAGCCGGCGCAATCGGGCAGCGCGACTTGGCGCGTGCGGCATTCGGTGACGATGGCCTGGGCGAGCGGGTGCTCGGACTTCACCTCCACGGAACCGACCAGCCCGAGCAGCTCCAAAGCGGCGGCGTCCGGCGCGGTCCGGAAGCTCACGACGCGATTCCCGACAATCATGTCGGTCACCCGCGGTTTGCCCTCGGTCAGCGTGCCGGTCTTGTCGAAGGCAACGACCTTCACGGTGGCGGCCCGCTCGAGGTGGACGCCGCCCTTGAACAGCACACCGCGCCGCGCCGCGCCGCCGATGGCCGACAGGATCGACGCCGGGGTGCTGATGATCAGCGCGCAGGGCGAGGCGACCACCATGACGGTCATCGCCCGGTAGAAGGCGGTCTGGAACGCTTCCCCAAAGAAGAGGATCGGCACGAGGATGAGACCGACCGTGAAGAGGATGACGCCGACCGCGTAGAACTGTTCCGCGCGGTCGAGGAACCGCTGCGTGTCGGCCTTCTCGGTCTGCGCCTCCTCGACCATGCGCACGAGCTTCTCGATGGTGGAGTCCTTCGCGAGCTTGGTCACGCGCACCTCCAGCCCGCCCGTCTGGTTGATCGTTCCGGCAAACACGGGATCGCCGACCTGCTTCGACACGGGAATTGATTCGCCGGTGAGCGAGGCCTGGTCCACCGCGCTGCTGCCCTCGATGATCACGCTGTCGAGCGCGATGCTTTCGCCGGGCCGCACCACCAGCACGTCGCCGACGACCAGTTCCGCCACCGGCAGCAACACCGTGCCGCCGTCGCGCCGGGCCAGCGCCTTTTCCGGGCGAAGCTTCATGAGCGACTTGATGGCCTTGCGGGTGCGGTCGATGGCGTAGGCCTGAAGCACGTTGGACAGCGAGAACAGGAAGAGCAGCATCGCGCCCTCGAACGGGGCGTTGACCACCGCGGCCCCGAGCGCGGCCAGCACCATCAGCAAGTCCACGTCGATGGTCCATTGGCGCAGCGACTGGAGGCCGGCCCGCACGCCGAAGTAACCGCCGGTCAGATACGCGCCGACGTAGCAGCCGACGGACCACGGACCGCCCACTTTCGAGGTGGCCCAACCGGCCACCATGAAGACCAGCGTCAGGACCATGAACACCGCCTCCAGGCGTTCGCCCGTCGTCCAGAATACGAACCGTTCCCGCGCCGTTTTCGGCGGGTGCTCCGCCTCGGCGGCATAGGGACCGACAGCCGCGCCGGTCTGCCGGACCTTCTCGATAACCTGCGCCTCGGAGAGCTGGGCGTCGTCAAACGTGACGGTCATCACACCGCCCAGGAACGTCGCCCGCGCACGGCGGATGCCGGCGATCTGCTGGGCCTTCCGCTCCAGCTTCTGCTCCGCGGCCCCGGAGGCACGCCCGGCCAATTGCAGGAGCGTCTTGCAGTATTGCTGGTGCCCCAGCGGCGCAAGCTGCTCGGCCACGCGGCGCACGCCTTCGTCCGAGATCACCCGCGGATCGAAGTCGATCGTCACGGCGTGATTCGCCGGGTCGATGTCGGTGCGCACGACCCCGGGCAAAGGGGGCGAAGCCTTCGATGCGGGGGAAGAATCTTCGGATGGGTCGCGCTCGTTCATCTGGTCTTGGCGGGTCGACAAGGTCCACAGGACTGCGCCGGACCGCCATGCCGGACATTGAGGCCAAACCCAGCGGTGCGACACCGGAATTCCACGGCCCGATTGGCAATCAACGGCTCCCGATTGCTGGGAACCGACCGACCCGGCATTTGGAAGAGCGGCGGCGCGTCAGTAGTTCAGCCAAGGCCCGAGCCACTTCTCGGCTTCGGTCACGCTCATGCCCTTGCGGTGGGCGAGGTCTTCGACCTGATCCTTGGCCAGCTTGCCGACGGCGAAATACTTCGAGTCGGGATGGGCGAAGTAGAGGCCGCTGACGCTGCTGCCGGGCCACATGGCGCAGCTCTCGGTGAGCTGGATGCCGGTCTTGGCCTCGACATCGAGAAGCTGCCACAGCGTGCGCTTCTCGGTGTGGTCGGGGCTGGCGGGATAACCCCCGGCGGGACGGATGCCGCGGTATTCCTCGGCGATGAGCTGTTCGCGGGTGAGGTTCTCCGCCTTGCCGAAGCCCCATTCGTCGCGCACGCGCTTGTGGAGGTATTCAGCGAAGGCTTCGGCCAAACGGTCGGCCAAGGCTTCGGCCATGATGGCATTGTAGTCGTCGTGCGCGGCTTTGTAGCCCTTCACGAGTTCGTCCAGGCCAACGCCGGTGGTGACAGCGAAGGAGCCGAGGTAGTCGGGCGAACCCTTCGGCGCGATGAAGTCGGCCAGGCTGTAGTTCGGCGAGCCGTCGGTCTTGTCCATCTGCTGGCGGAGCATGTGGTAGGTCGTAAGGACCTGCGTGCGGCTCTCGTCGGTGTAGAGCTCAATGCTGTCGCCGACACGGTTGGCCGGGAAGATGCCGTAGACGCCGCGCGCTCTGATGAGCTTCTTGGCGATGATCCCGTCGAGCAGCGCTTGGGCGTCGTTGAAGAGCTTGGTCGCTTCCACGCCATACTTCTCGTGCTGAAGGATGTTCGGATAAACGCCGCGCAGTTCCCAGGTGTGGAAGAAGGGCGACCAGTCGATGAACTCGCGCAGCGTGGCCAGCGAAACATCTTCAAGCACGCGCACGCCGGTGAACTCGGGCTTCGGCAGATCGTCGAACTTCAGCTTGGCCGCATTGGCGCGGGCCTTCTCCAGCGGCAGGAGCGTCTGGCGATTGCCGCCGTGCTGCTCGCGGAGCTTCTCGTAGTCTTCACGAAGCTGCTTCACGAACGCGGGTTTCTGGTCCGCGCTCAACAGACTGCTTGCCACGGGCACGGCGCGGGAGGCGTCGAGGACGTGGACGACGGGCTCGCTGTAGTGCTGGGCGACTTTGACGGCGGTGTGCGCGCGGCTGGTGGTCGCGCCGCCGATGAGCAACGGCACCTTGAAGCCGGTGCGTTCCATTTCCTTCGCGACGTGGACCATCTCGTCGAGCGACGGCGTGATGAGTCCGCTCAGGCCGATGATGTCCGCCTTCTCCTGCTTGGCGCGTTCGAGAATTTTCTCGCACGGGACCATCACGCCCATGTCGATCACCTCGTAGTTGTTACAGGCGAGCACGACGCCGACGATGTTCTTGCCGATGTCGTGGACGTCGCCCTTTACGGTCGCGAGCACGATCTTGCCCTGCGCCTTCACGGCCTCACCGCGCGCAGCCATGGCGGCCCTCTCGGCTTCCATGAACGGCGTGAGATACGCCACGGCCTTCTTCATCACGCGCGCGGACTTCACGACCTGTGGCAGGAACATTTTCCCGGCGCCGAATAGGTCGCCTACGATGCTCATGCCGGCCATCAATGGGCCTTCGATCACGGACAATGGCTTACCCAGCTTCGCGCGAGCTTCCTCGGTATCGACGTCGATGTAGAGGTCGATGCCTTTGACGAGCGAGTGTGCGAGGCGTTCCTCGACGGTGCCTTTGCGCCATTCTTCTTCGACCTTCTTGTCGCTGGCGGTGGTGCCGGCGCTGGCGGCCTTGAGCTTCTCGCCGAAGTTCACCAGGCGCTCGGTGGCGTCGGGACGGCGATTGAGCAACGCGTCTTCGACGAGTTCCTTCAGCTCGGGCTCGATCTCCTCATACACTTCGAGCATGCCGGCGTTGACGATGCCCATGTCCATGCCGGCCTTGATGGCGTGGAAGAGGAACGCGCTGTGCATCGCCTCGCGGACGGGATTGTTGCCGCGGAAGCTGAACGAGACGTTCGACACGCCGCCGCTGACCTTGGCGTGCGGGAGATTCTGTTTGATCCAGCGCGTGGCTTCGATGAAGTCGACGGCGTAATTGTTGTGCTCCTCGATGCCGGTCGCGACGGTGAGGATGTTCGGATCGAAAATGATGTCCTCGGGCGGGAAGCCGACTTCATCGACGAGGATGCGGTAGGCTCGCTCGCAGATGCGGATCTTCTCCGCGTAAGTCGCGGCCTGGCCCTGTTCATCAAATGCCATCACGACGACGGCCGCTCCATACTTGAGCACCTTGCGCGCGTGTTCGCGGAACAGGTCCTCGCCGCCCTTGAGCGAAATGGAGTTCACGATGCCTTTGCCCTGAAGGCATTTCAGGCCGGCTTCAATCACTTCCCACTTCGAGGAATCGACCATGAAGGGAACCTTGGCGACCTCCGGTTCGCTGCCGAGCAGTTGCAGGAAGCGCGTCATCGCGGCGACGCCGTCGATCATCCCTTCGTCCATGCAGACGTCGATGACGTTGGCGCCGTTCTCGACCTGCTGGCGCGCGATGGCGACGGCTTCGTCGTATTTCCCTTCCTTGATCAGCTTCGCGAATTTCGGCGAGCCGGCGACGTTCGTGCGCTCGCCGATCATGATGTATTGCCCGATCTGCTGCGTGAATGGCTGGGAGCCGGACAAGCGGAGGGGCAAGGGAGCGACGGGAGCTGGGGCGCTGCCGGAGATGCCGCCGAGACGTTGGGTGCCGGATTCCTTGGGCGCGAGGTCGCGCGGGTGACGGCCTTCCAGCGCCTTCGCGATGGCGGCGATGTGTTCGGGCGTGTTGCCGCAGCAGCCGCCGGCGATGTTCACCAAACCGCTCTGCGCGAACTCGCCGAGGAAGTTGCCCATGTCCTCGGGCTTCAAATCAAAGCCCGTCGGGGAAAGCGGATTCGGCAAACCGGCGTTCGGATAGCAGGAGATTGCGGCGGTGGACTTCTCGGACAGCTCCGCGAGGAACGGCCGCATCAGGTCGGGTCCGAGCGAGCAGTTGAGGCCGATGGACAGCGGCTTCACGTGCTTCACGGCGTTCCAATACGCCTCGATCGTCTGCGCCGAGATCATCGTCTCGCCACCGCGTCCGACGGCGGCGGATATGGAGATGGGCAGGCGAATCTTGTCCTGCTCGAAGACTTCCTGAATCGCCACCAGCGCGGCCTTGGCGTTGAGCGAGTCGAAGATGGTTTCCACCAGCAGGAAGTCCGAGCCGCCTTTGATGAGCGCGCGCACTTGGTTGATGTAAGCCTGCTTCACCTGATCGAACGTCACGACGCGGAAGCCGGAGTCGTCGGCATCCGGCGAGTTCGAGAGCGAGACGGTCAACGGCCCGATGGCCCCGGCCACGAAGCGTTGCTTGCCGTCCTTGTTGGCGACGCGATCGGCCCATTCGCGGCACTGGCGAGCGGAGACTTCGTTGATCTCCCAGGCGAGGTCGTTGAGGAACTGGTCCTCGATGATCTTCTGGTAGAAGGCCGGATCCTTGCGACCGCCCTTGCGGCGGGGGTCTTCCACGAAGAACTCGCTCTGGCTGATGCTGGTCGCGCCGAAAGTGTTGGTCTCGATGATGTCCGCGCCGGCTTCGAGGAAGCGCCGGTGGATGTCGCAGATCATGTCCGGTTGGGTGAGCGAAAAGAGATCGCCATTGTTCAGCAGCGGTTCCTCGCAATTAGCGAAGCGCTGGCCCCGGATGTCGGCTTCGGTCTTGCCGTAGGTGCGGATGGTCGTGCCCATCGCGCCGTCGATGATGGCGATGCGGCGTTGGAGAAGGCCAATAAGCTCGTTGCCGCGGGCGAATCCCGGGGCCGTGACGGTGTTCGACATGGCGGAAAACTACCCACCGACAAAGGCATCTCAAGATACAAATCAACAAATCCTGATTCGGTGATTTGAACGCGGATTTGCCCACCGTTAAGTCACCTTGGCGCCATACGACCGTAACATGGCGGAGCGTTACTCTGGGCATGACGAACAGCGCAGTCATCCCCGGAACCTTGGCGAACCCCGCCCTGCCGGACGATTTGGCCGAATGGCTTGGGGCCGTCCGGCTCACGCACTTCGTCCTCGGCGCCGTCGCCGAAGTGGAAAGTTCACAGATTGAGTTCCGCATACCCGGTGAGGAAAGCTATGGTTTTCGCATGCTGCTCACGCTGATGAGCTACGCCTACGCCCGCGGAATCTATGGTTCGGCGGAGCTGGCCGAGCGGGTCGTTACCGACACCGATTTGCGTTATCTCGCCACCGCCGCCCAGCCCTCGGCCAAGACCTTGCGCCAGTTCCGGCGCCAGAACTGGATGTTGCTCCGCACCACGGTGGCCCGCTTGGCCGCCCTGTCGGCAGGTGGCTCCGACGTGGACGCCTGGTTCGATTCAACCGCCGAGGCGGATCTGCGGTTGGAACGCGCGGTGGCGGCAGACAGCTACGCGCTGGACGTCTGAGCGCCCGCCGGACCGGGATCAGCCCGGTTGGCCGCCGCGGTCCCGCACGAGTCGCTCGGCAATGGCTCCCGCGAACTCGATCGTCTGGGTCGGGAACGCAAAGCTCAGCCCGTGCTTTTCCACCAGCCGCATAACGGCAAGGTTCACCCTCTCCCGCAGGTCGAACGCCTTTTTCAGGTCCGGATCGGCGGCGTAGTATACGATCTGGATATCCAAGGAACTGGCGCTGAAATTGAGGAAGTTCACCGCAATGAACTCCTGGTGGATTTCCGGCGCGCCAGTCAGTAGTGCCCGGATGTCGTTCACGAGCGCCTCCAATTGCTCCGGCTTGGAGCAGTAAGTCAGTCCGATCGTCTGCTCGACCCGTCGCTGCGGCATGCGGCTGAAGTTGTTGATGGCTTCCCCTGCCACCGTCTTGTTCGGGATGATGACCAGCGAGCGCTGGGGCGTCCGGAGCTTGGTCGACCGCAGGCCGATATCCTCCACGGTGCCGGAATGGGAGCCGATCTGCACGAACTCCCCCACCCGGAATGGTTGGTCCACGGCGACCACCACGGAGCCGAAGACGTTGGCGAGCGTGTCCTGGGCCGCGAGCGCAAAGGCCAGACCGCCGATGCCCAGGCCCGCGAGGAATGCCTTCACGTCGGCGCCGAGGCTTTGCGCGGCCACCAGCACGCCGAAGATCAGGACCACCACGATCAGCGCCTTCTTGATCCACGGCATGAAGGCCGCCACGCCCAACTCGCGGCGTTTCGCCACGCCCTGGAGGTGGTCGACCACCGTGCTCAGCGTCACCAGGGCCAGCCACAATCCCACGATGGCGAACGCAACGGTCTGCACATAGACCCGGGCGTGGTCGGCCTCCACCGACAGCTTCAGCACCTTCACCGCCATCATGGCGCCCAGCACCGCGATGAAGGCGGCCACGGGCTTCTGCAACGTGGTCACCAACTCATCATCGAGCGTCGATTCGGTCTTCGCGCTGAGCCGCTTGATCAGCCCGAACACAATCGTCGTCACCACCCGGCGCAGGACGTAGGAGATGGTCAGGATCAGTGCCGCGATCGTGTAATGCTGCCAGGTGTTGCCCGCGCTGGAGACCCCGAACAGGCCCAGTGCCAAGTCCACCAGGTGCTCGACCAAATCCGCCGACCGGCCCCGGTCGACGGCCCCGGACGCGACCGCGGCGGCGGCTTGGGTGGCAACCTCGTCAACCTGCGCCCACAGCGGGACGGTCGCCCCGTGGGCGAACAACGCAGCACAAATACTTCGGACTAGGACACGCATGGCAAATTCGACGCCGAATCCTCGCGCCCGCCTCCCTGATGTCAATCGGGCGGCCGCCGCCGGAAGCCCGCGAACAGTTGCTCCCTGCGCCATCCCGGCGACCCGCCTGATCCAGACGAAGCCCGAAGATGAATCGTGTCACACGGGTCAGCCCCGACCAGGTGGCGGTGAACAAGTTGTGCGCGCGATCCTTGCCCGGTGCCCGGCCTCTTCCTAGCTTGGCCGCATGAAGCGGTTCGCCTGTCCCCTGTTCGCATCAGCCTTGCTGTTTGCCGGCCCGATCACCGGCCTCGCCCAGAATGACGCCGAGGAAATCCGGCGCCTCAACTCCACGACCGAAGCCCTGACCGAGGGCCAGGAATCCCTGCGCGGCCAGATCCAGACGCTGCGGCAGGAGATCGCGAACCTGCGCGCCGAAAATTCCGCCCTCAAGCAGCAGCTCGCCGGCGTCGGCCACGACAACGTCTCCCGGGCCGAGCTGGCGAAGATCGTCGAGCAGATCCGCGAGGTGGATACCAAGCGGCAGTCCGACGCCCAACTGGTCCAGCGGCAGCTCAAGGAGATCGCCGAGCTCGCCAGCAAGCCGATCACCGTGCCCGAAGCCCCGCGGACCCGCGAACGTCCGCCGGACACCAAGGCGCCCGAGAAGAAGAACGACAACCAGCCCGCGCTCCCGACCGAGGGATACGAGCACGTCGTGGCGAGCGGCGAAAACATCGGCACGATCCTCCAGGCCTATAACCAGAAGTATCAGCTCAAGGTAAAGACCGCCGACGTGCTCCGGGCCAATCCCAAGCTGAAGGACCCGAAGAAGCTCTTCGTGGGCCAGAAGCTATGGATTCCGGAGATCAAGTGACGGGGAACGTTTCCTGATGAAACGGCTCCGTCAGCTCCACCTCTACCTCGGCGTCTTCTTCACGCCGCTGCTGCTCTTCTTCGTGCTCACGGGCTGGTATCAGACCGTCGACCAGGATCGCCTCAAGTCGCCCGGTGAGGCGGAAACCCTCCTGCAAAAATTCCGCGTCGTGCACACGGACCAGATTTATCCCGAGACTGGCGCGCTACGGCAAAAATCCAAACCGACCCTCTTCCGCGGTCTGGTCGTCGTCATGTCCGTGGCGCTGGTCCTCACCACGCTGCTGGGCTTGGTGCTGGCGTTCCGCTTCACCAAACCCGCCTGGGTGCCGTGGGCCGTTCTGGGTTCCGGCTTGGCAGTCCCGATGGTCATCCTCTGGGCCGCCCAAAGCTGATCGGCGGAACCCGCCGCTTCCACATTGCGCGGCCATCCCACCGTCGCGGTTCCCGCAAAGTGCCGCCGGCTTCCAGCCGTCGGAGCTGGCGACCCATGCGCCGCGCCTGAACCAAAACGTCGGGCTCTTTCAGCAGCGCCAGCGGGAACCTCTTCGGGCGGTTTCGGCACAGGAAAGCGCCTGAACCGCAG
>JBIIUN010000511.1:0-3386 GCA_044339945.1 Kapaibacterium sp. (SeqCode) | reverse complement strand
CCTTGGTGGCGTGGACCGGCCCGATACCGGCGAAATCTTCCTCGGCGACCAACGGCTGGATCGGCTCGACGCGGATGCCTTGGCGGAAGTCCGTCGGCGCCGGCTGGGGACCATCTTCCAGTTCTTTCACCTGCTGCCCACGCTCACCGCCGCCGAGAACATCGAACTGCCGCTCCAGCTCAACGGCGTGACCCCGACCGAACGTGCGGGCCGGGTCCGCGAACTCCTCGAGCGCGTGGAAGTATCGCACCGGGCCGACGCGCTGCCCGCCGAACTCTCCGGCGGCGAGATGCAAAGGGTCGCGATCGCCCGAGCTCTGGCGCATCGCCCGGCGCTCCTGCTGGCCGACGAACCGACGGGCAACCTCGATTCCCGCAACGGCGCCAACATTCTCCAACTGCTTCGCGAACTGACCGACGAGACCGGCACGGCGCTCGTGCTGGTCACCCACAGCGCCGAGGCCGCCGCCATCTGCCATCGCGAGATCCAATTGCGGGACGGCGAAATCGTCGGCACGCAGCTCCGCGACGGCACCGCCGCCACGGCCTGACACCTCCGATCCGTCACCATGAGTTCGCCCGCCCCGATTCGCCTGCTGCCGCTCCTGTGGCGCAAGGTGACGTGGCGGCATTGGCGGCTCGCGCCCGTGCAGTCGGGCCTGCTCGTGGGCATCCTCGCGCTGGGCATCGCGGTCTTCTTCGCCATCCGCCTGGCCAACCGCGCCGCCGTGGCCAGTTTCCAGAACTTCACCGACCTGCTCACCGCCGAGAGCGACGGCCTGATCAGCCCGCCGGCCGGTTTGCTGCCCGAGAGCGTTCTGCCGGAATTGCGCGCCGCCTTGGGCGCGGAACCGGTCCAGCTCGTGGCCGTCCTGGAAACCACCGCCGCCCGCCCTCGGACCCGCGAGGACGAAGCCATCGGCACCCGGGAAACCTTCCAGGTGCTCGGCGTGGACCTGGTGGCGGTGCAAAATTTGGCGAGCCAACGACGCGCCGACCGCACGTGGTTCAGCCAAGGCCAGCCGACGGCGGCGGCGGAGCAGCCAAGCCGGAGCAGCGCCAACCGCGACCTAGCCACTTCGCAGTTCTGGCAGACCTTCCGCGACCCGCGGGCGGTCTTCATCAGCGAGGCGCTGGCCCGCCGCGACGGCCTAAGCGCGGGCGAGGAACTTCGGCTCGTGCTCAACGAACGCATCGTCGCGCTGCGGATCGCCGGGGTGATTCCAGCGGACCCGTCGCGGCCGCAGGCCCCGGCACACCTGTTGGTCATGGACCTGCCCAATTTGCAGGCGCTCACCGAGAACTTCGCGAAGCTGTCGCGGGTCGAGTTCGTGCTGGAAGACGGCCCCCGCCGAAGCGAGCGCTGGGAGTCCCTCAAGGCGCGGCTGAACACCCTAGCCAACGCAGCCCCGGACGGCGCCTCGCGCTGGCTGGTCTCAACCCCGACGGACCGGCGTGCCAGCGGCGAAGTGATGACCCGGGCGTTCCGGCTGAACCTGACCATCCTGTCGCTGCTCGCCCTGCTGGTCGGCCTTTATCTCGTCTTCCAGGCCCTCGACGGCGCCGTGGTGCGCCGACGCGAGGAGATCGCCATCCTGCGGTCGCTCGGCGTCACGCCACGCGAAATCCAGCGGGCCTGGCTGGGCGAGGCGGCCCTGCTGGGCTTGGCGGGCGGCGGCGCGGGCCTGCTGCTGGGCTGGCTCGGGGCCCAAGGCGCGGTGCGGTTCGTCGGCCGGACGGTCAACGCGCTCTACTACTCCAGTTCGGCCGATGCGGCCGAGCTCCGCGCGGATGAAGCGCTGCTCGCGCTGGTCCTCGCGGTGGCGGCCAGCGTGCTAGCCGGTTGGCTGCCGGCGAAGGCCGCCGCCGACACGCCACCCGCACAGGCACTGGGCCGCGGGGCCACGATGAACTTTGCCGGGCCGCGCCTGTTGCGCCGGACGGGGTTGGCGTTGGCCCTCCTGCTGGCGGGCGCCTTGCTGACCTTTCTCCCGCCGTTGCGCCTCGCGGGTGGCGCCCGGCTTTCCCTGGCGGCTTACGCCACGGCCTTGGCGTGGGTGTTCGGCGCCGGAATCCTCGGCGGCGTTGCCCTGAAGGCCTTCGCCCGCGGCTTGGCCCGACTGCGGTGGGCGGCCGCCCCGGTGACCTTCCGCCTCGCGTTGAGTCACCTGCGCGAACCGTCCGGCCGGCATCGGCTCGCGGTCGCGGGACTCGTCTGCGCGGTCGCGATGACGGCTGGCATGGCCATCCTGGTGGGCAGCTTCGACACGACCATGCGGGGCTGGATCACCCGGACGTTTCAGGCGGACCTGTATCTTTCCAGCGACGGCGCCCAAAGTGCCTCCACCGAAAACCGTATCTCGCCCGCGACGTGGCGCCAGGTCGTCGCCCACCCGGCCGTCGCCCAGGCTCAGGTGTTGCAGGCGGCGCGCGTGCAATTGCCGGCCGGGGACACCCTGCTCATCGGCGCCGACCTGGAGTTCTTCCGGGTCCACGCGCAGCCGGCCTGGCGCGAGGAACCCGTCGACGCCGCGGTATTTGATGCGCGGCGCAACGGGGAACTCGCGCTGGTGAGCGAGAGCTTTGCGGAGCGCTTCCGTGTCCGGCGCGGCAGCCGGGTCGTGCTGCCCACGCCGGCCGGGCCACGCGAAGTTTCGGTCGCCGGCGTCTTCTCCGACTACGGGAACGAGCGCGGCTCGCTGCTGGTGGGACGCGAGCATTTCGTCCGGTGGTTCGGCGATGAACTCGCGAGCAGCCTGATCCTGGTGGTGCGCGCGGGCGTCTCGCCGGAAACGGTCCGGAGCGAACTGCGGGCGGCGCATCCGGGGCTGGCGGTCTTCACCCAATCCTATCTCCGCGGGGAGGCGCTACGCATCTTCCGGCAGACGTTTGCGATCACCTACGCGCTGGAACTGATCGGCGTGGTGGTGGCGGTGGCGGGACTCGGGTTCACGATGGTGAGCCTGCTGTGGGAACGCCGCGGGGAACTGACCACGCTGCGCGCCCTCGGGATGCGCCGCGGTGAACTGGCAGCGGCCGCCGCCCTCGAAGGCGCGTTGACGGCGACAAGCGGCGTGCTGGTCGGCCTGCTGGCCAGCCTCGCGCTGGGCTGGCTGCTGATCCACCGGGTGAACCGGCAGACGTTTGGCTGGACCCTGGAAACCGACTGGCCCTGGGCGCAATTGGTCGCGCTGGCCGCCGTCGTAATCGCCACCGCCACCGCGACGGCCTGGACGGCGGGCCGCTGGGGCGCGCAGTTGCCGGCGGAACGGGAGGAATGACACGACCATGAAGCAAACTGCGATCAGCGAGAGGACGTGTGGCTGGCGCCGGGGCATTGCCCGCCCTCACCCCGGCCCTTGTATGTTGCTTTCCGTCATCCTTGCC
>JBIIUN010000512.1:0-3386 GCA_044339945.1 Kapaibacterium sp. (SeqCode) | reverse complement strand
GGACATCTACACCCTCGAAGCCCCGACAAAGGCAGGCGAAGCAGTGACGGCCCTCCGGCTGGAGGTGTTTCCTGACCAGAATTCCTCGGGCCGCGGCGTCGGCCATGACGAGGGCAATTTCGTGGTCTCGCGAATTGTGGCGGCCGTCACCCCCACGAACCGCGTGCCGGTCGCCGCCCGGCATGTTCGCGTCGAATTGACCGGCAAAGACAGGATTCTGTCGCTCGCCGAAGTGCAGGTCTTCCGCGGTTCCACGAACCTCGCCCCACAGGGGGAAGCCCGGCAAAGCTCCACCGCGTTTGAAGGCCCGGCAAGGCTGGCCATCGACGGCAATGCCGACGGGGACTTCGCGAAGGCGCGCTCGACCACCCACACGGAAACATCGACGGATCCATGGTGGGAACTGGACCTGAAATCGGCCCAGGCCGTCGACCGCATCGTCCTGTGGAACCGCACCGACGGTTCCCAGGATCGGTTGAGCGGCTTCCGTGTCCTGCTTCTTGGCGAGAAGCGCGAGGTGCTTTGGCAGGAAACCGGGGCGGCCGCGCCCAACCCGAACGCGGAATTCTCGCCGGACGGCGCCCGTCCCATCCCCATCGCAGCCGCCCGCGCGACTTTCTCCCAGCAGGACTTCAACGCCGGCGACATCCTCGGCAAAGCGGCCGCCAATAACCCCGGCTGGGCAATCGCCCCGAGAACCGGCGAACCCCACGCCCTCACGCTCACGCTCAAGGAGCCCACGCCGATCGGCGCGGGCTCGAACATCGTCGTCACCATCGAGCAGTTCTCGAAGCGCCGCCACGCCACGATCGCCCGCTTGCGGCTTTCGATGTCGTCGGATTCCCGGGCCCGGGACTTCTCCGGTGTTCCCGAAAGCACGCTCGCCATCCTGCGCCGGGACTCCGCGAAGCGGACCGACGGAGAGCGCGAGGAGGTCCGCCGGCATTATCTCTCCATCGCCCCGGAGCTAAGGGACGATCGCGACGAGATTGCCCGCCTGCGCAAGGCCATCGACGAGGTGAAACCCCACACGACAGTGCCGGTCCTCCGTGAGCTGGCCGGGGAGAAGCGACGCAAGACGCACGTGCAATTGCGCGGCAACTTTCTGGTGCTTGGCAAGGAAGTGGAAGGAGGCCTGCCGCAGTCACTCCACCCGCGGGGAAACGTCGGCCCGGGAACACCGCCGGATCGCCTCGCGCTGGCCCGCTGGCTCGTGGATCGGGACAATCCGCTCACCGCCCGGGTTATGGCCAATCGCCTGTGGGAATCGACGTTTGGCATCGGGCTGGTGCGGACGAGCGAGGAGTTCGGCGCGCAGGGTGAGCTGCCGTCACACCCCGAACTGCTCGACTGGTTGGCCGTCGAGCTGATGGAGAAGCAGTGGAATTTGAAACACCTGCTCCGCCTCCTGGTTACCTCCGCGGCGTATCGCCAATCATCCCGCGTGACTCAGGATCTCGCCGCCCGGGACCCGGACAACCGCCTGCTCGCCCGTGGCCCCCGGTTCCGGCTCTCGGCCGAGATGATCCGCGACCAGGCCTTGCATGTGAGCGGCTTGCTCAGCTCGAAAATGCATGGTCCACCGGTCAAGCCGGCGCAGCCCAAGCTGGGTTTGTCGGCGGCGTTCGGGAGCGGAACGGATTGGGAAACCAGTGGCGGCGAGGATCGTTATCGGCGGGCACTCTACACCACCTGGAGGCGCTCAAACCCCTACCCGTCCATGGCCACCTTCGACGCGCCGAACCGCGAGGTCTGCCTGGTGCGCCGCGAGCGGTCAAACACCCCGCTCCAGGCCCTCGTGACGTTGAACGATCCGGTCTACCTCGAGGCCGCGCAGGCGGTCGCCCGGAAAATGATGGCGGCCGGACCCGCGCCGGCGGACAAGGCGAGCCACGGATTCCGGCTGTGCACCAGCCGCGCACCGGCGGACGACGAACTCGCCGGTTTGCTCCGGCTCCACGCCAGGGCGGCCGAGCGGTTCCGGGCGGAGCCGGCCAAGGCCCTCGACGTCGCCACCAAGCCGTTGGGGGGGGCCCGGCAGGAAATTGATGCGGCCGAACTGGCGGCCTGGACGGTCGTCTCAAGCGTCCTCCTTAACCTCGACGAAGTGCTGATGAAGCGATAGCCGGAGCAACTGCCCATGAATCCACATCTCGAACGACTTCAGCGGCTGACCCGGCGCCATTTCCTGGCCCAATCGGCGCATGGCCTCGGCGCGATCGCGCTGGGCTCCATGCTGAAGGAAAGCCTGTCCGCCGCCAGTCCGCCGCCCTCCGATCCCCTGGCAACCCGGATGCCCCATTTCGCCGCGCGCGCCAAGCGCGTCATCTACCTGCATCTGACCGGCTCGCCGCCGCATCTTGACCTGTTTGATTACAAGCCGGAGCTGGTGAAACACGACGGCCAGGATTGCCCGGACGCCTTCCTCAAGGGCAAACGCTTCGCGTTCACTTCCGGCACCCCGAAGCTTCTGGGCACGAGACGCACCTTCTCCCAGCATGGCCAGGGCGGCGTATGGATGTCCGACGCGATTCCGCACCTGCACTCCGTGGCCGACGAACTTTGCGTGATCCGTTCGATGACGACGGACCAGTTCAACCACGCACCGGCCGAATTGCTGGTTTACACCGGCTCGCCCCGTTCCGGCCGTCCCTCAATTGGCTCTTGGGTGACCTATGGATTGGGCACGGAGAACCAGAACCTGCCCGGCTTCGTCGTCCTGATCTCCAGCGGCGTTCAACCGAATGGCGGGAAGAATTCCTTCGGCAGCGGCTTCCTGCCGTCCGTCTACCAGGGAGTCCAATGCCGCTCCAAGGGAGACCCGGTGCTGTATGCGTCCGATCCCGCCGGAATCGACCGCGACGTCCGGCGGATGAGTCTCGACACCTTGCGCGAACTGAATGAAACGCAGTTCCGTGAGCTCGGACATCCCGAGACGCAGACTCGCATCGCGCAGTATGAATTGGCCTACCGGATGCAGCTTTCCGTGCCCGAGGTGATGGACATCTCGCGGGAAAGTGCCCGAACCATCGAGGCCTACGGCGCGAAACCGGGCGAATCGAGCTTTGCGAACAACTGCCTGCTCGCCCGGCGACTGGTGGAACAGGGCGTCCGCTACGTGCAGCTCTTCGATTGGGGGTGGGACTTCCACGGGACCAACCCGAGCGAGGACATCCGCGACGGACTGACGGCGAAATGCGCGACGATGGATCGGCCCGTCGCCGCGTTGCTCAAGGATTTGCGCCAGCGAGGTCTGCTGGATGACACCCTGGTCGTGCTCGGCGGCGAATTTGGTCGCACTCCGTTCCGCGAGGGCCGCACGGCCAAGGGCGATATTCTTGGCCGGGATCATTTCCCTGACTGCTACACCATGGTCGTCGCCGGGG
>JBIIUN010000510.1:0-3390 GCA_044339945.1 Kapaibacterium sp. (SeqCode) | reverse complement strand
AATCCTTGGGCTCCACGGCGATTGCGGAGAAGCTCGCCTTGCGCGGTTTGATGTATTCGTAGGTGCCGGTAATCGTGCCGCCGGTGCCGACCGCGGCCACCAGGATGTCCACCTTGCCGTCGGTGTCGTCCCAGATCTCCGGGCCGGTCGTGGCGGTATGGACGGCCGGGTTCGCCGGATTCTCGAACTGCTGCGGAATCCACGAGTTGGGCGTTTCCTTGGCGATCTGCTCGGCCCGCGCGATGGCGCCGCGCATGCCTTCGGTTCCCGGCGTCAGCACCAGCTTGGCGCCCAGCAGCGCCAGCAACGTGCGCCGTTCGAGCGACATCGTTTCCGGCATGGTGAGGATGAGCTTGTAGCCCTTGGCGGCGGCCACGAAGGCCAGGGCGATGCCGGTGTTGCCGGAAGTGGGCTCGATGATGACGGTTTCCTTGTTCAGGATGCCGCGCTTTTCGGCGTCCTCGATCATGGCCATGCCGATACGGTCCTTGACCGAGCCGAGCGGGTTGAAGAACTCGCACTTCAGCAGGATCTGCGTGGACGGATCAATGCCGGCGGAGGCGGGAATTTGGTTGAGGCGCACGAGCGGCGTGTGGCCGACCGTTTCGACGATGTTGGAATAGATGCGACCCATGGCTTTGGAGTGGTAAGTGCGTGACTTGCTAAGTGGACCGAGGTTGGACGAACGGCCTGACCGGGCAAGCCGGTTTTGCCGCTTGGTGTCGTGGCCGTGCTGTCGTCCAATCCGTCCGCGATGATTGCCGCCGAGCGTGCCCGCCTGACTTTCCGCCGCGACTGCTGGCGGATGCTGGCGGTCGGTGTGCTGGAATCGGCCGGACACACCTTCCTGCTGCTGATCGCCGTGGTGCATTTCCAGGCCGGGGCCATCGCCAAGGCGCTGGTCGCGGGCGGGGGCAGCGTGGGGCTGCTCTGCTCCCCGCTGGCCGTAAGCCTGGTCACCCGCTGGCGCTGGCCCGCCACGAAGGGCGCCTCACGGCTGCTTTGGATTGGTTCCGGCGCCTGCCTGATTGCGGCCGCGGTCAAGCGCCTGGAAATCTTCGTCCCGGCCTGCGTGCTCGCGATGACGGTCGGCTCCGCAATCGTGCCGCTGATGACGCAAGTCTATCAGGACAACTATCCGCCAGAAGAA
Source organism: Kapaibacterium sp. (SeqCode) (assembly GCA_044339945.1). Taxonomy (GTDB): domain Bacteria; phylum Verrucomicrobiota; class Verrucomicrobiia; order Limisphaerales; family UBA9464; genus CAIWAH01. Next base: position 2,240 of record JBIIUN010000510.1, on the reverse strand, counting down.
CGGGGCAAGCTTTACGCGCGGACCTTCTCCCTGCGGATCGTGGGGGCGATGCTGTTCGCGTGGCTGGGCGGCATGTTCCTCGATTGGCGGCCCGATTGGTTTCCGGTCCTGCTCGCCGTCTTCGCCGGCGCGTTTGCCCTGGCGGCGGTGGCGGTGGGTGGAATCCCCTCGAAACCACTGCACGATTCCGGCAGTGCCCATCCGCTGCATGCCTTCAAGTATGTGCGCACCGACCGGGTGTTCCGTCACACGTTGATCGTCTGGATGTTTATGGGGTTCGCCAACCTGATGATGCTGCCGATCCGGGTCGAATATCTGGGCAATCCGAAGCACGGGCTGGCCCTTTCGGCGGCCAGCATCGGCCTCCTTACCGGGGTCATCCCAAACCTCGCCCGCCTGATCATGAACCCTGTCTGGGGCTGGCTCTTCGACCGGATGAACTTCTTCGGCCTGCGTTTCACCCTGAACATGGGTTTTGCGCTCGGCATCGCGGCGTTCTTCACGAGCGATTCGTGGCCAGGGCTCATCGTCGGCGCGGTGATCTATGGCATCTCCAACGCGGGCGGCGACGTGGCTTGGGGACTTTGGGTCACGAAGATCGCCGCGCCGGAACGGGTGGCCGACTACATGAGCGTCCACACGTTCCTGACCGGCATCCGCGGCGTGCTGGCGCCGCTCATCGGGTTTCAACTGCTGCAACACTTCGCTCCCGCGGCGCTCGGGTGGTTCAGCGCGGCGCTGATCGTGGTGGCGACGCTGCTGCTGATCCCGGAAATTCGCCGGACCGTGAAGCTCCGGCGCGGCCAATTGCTGACGGAAGAGGTGACCGACTGACTCGCTGGCCGACTAGCCGTTGGCCGGCGCCAGGATCTCGATGATCTCGGCGAGGACTTCGCCGGTTTCCGTCCGGAGCGCATTCTGGCGACCGTAGAAGGGGCCGGCTGGCTTGAGGCCGAAGGATTGTGCGACGAAATCATCCGGCTCGAAACGCAGATAGGCGGAGGGCCGGCTCAAGTAACGCACGCCGGCCGCGTTGAGGATGCCGCCGAAGGGAAGGTGTTCCGCCAAGATCAGCCGGCGGCAGTCATCGGGCAGGGCAGCAAGCTGGATCTTGATGGCGCCGAATTCCACTGGGCGGCCAGAACCGTCGAGTTCGAGCACGGATTCGCGCCAGTAAGCGCACCCGTCGCGATAACTGGAGAGGACGCGCAAGTGGATCGGGCTGCCGTGGAACTGCTCTAGCGTTCGGGTCATGTCGCGCTCATGAACCAGCAGCGAACGGTAAGGCTCGGGCATCTCGTCGCCCGTGATGACGCAAAACGCGGGCAGCGGGCGGCCTTGCCGGACGTAGAATTCGTCCAGCGGCTGGACGGCGGCGCGGTGGTTGGCGTTGGCGGTCATGTGACAGGCCGGCGGCGGATGGTCGGGGTCGTGGACGGAATGGCAACGGCCAACTGCCATTCTGGATCAGTGTCGGACCGGCGATCCAATCCGGCTGAGCCGTTTGCGGTCGGCATCCGAACGCAGCCCAATCTGCTCGAACGGGATGGCTTGGAAGCCGGTCTTGAAGGCCGGTGATTCGGGCTTCAGCCGGAAGTCCTGTTTCGCGGGATCCACGAGCAGCGGGTCGCCGGAGGTAAAGTTGTCGCGCACTTCGAAACCCGTGTCCTGCGCGTGCCAGCCGAGTTCGAGCCATTTGCCGACGCAGACGTTGCGGGCGATGACGTTGCCCTCGGCAGGGATGCCTTTGAAGCCGTCCTTCGTGTCGTAGTAAGCGTCGAGCGTTTTGATCGCGGGATAGCGCTCGCGGTAGAGCACCGCGGGAACGGCCGCGAGCTGTTTGCGCATGAAGTCGTCCACCATGCTGCTCCACACGGGTGACTTATCGAGGCCGCTGGCGTCAGCGCGGACGGCTGGATCGCAGTCCACGAACAGGTTGTTTTCCACGCGGTGATCGCGGCCGCCGCCGATGAACATCGCCCAGTGGACCTTGTAGAACACGTTCCCGAAAACTCCGGTGCCGCTCACGCAGTCGTCCATGTAAACGCCCATCGAGCCCATGCCCACGCCGCCGGTTTCGTGGATGTAATTGTGGCGAATCCGGTTGCCGCGGAACGAGTAGTCGCGGCCGGTGTAGATGGCGCCGACGTCGCCGGTTTCGAGCGCGATGTGATGGATGTCGTTGAACTCCATCAGGTGGTCGTTGCCCCAGAAGAGGATCGCGCAGTGCGGATGGTCAT
>JBIIUN010000092.1:0-12599 GCA_044339945.1 Kapaibacterium sp. (SeqCode) | reverse complement strand
AGCGCGACCGGGTAGGTGTATTCCCGGGCGGGATTACACTGGGATTGGGCGATCAGCGGCAGGTTGAACTCCACCGGGTCCTCGACGGTCGCGACGCTGATGCTGGGGCCGGCCCGCTCGATCAGGTGATGCAGGGCGGCGTAGATCGCGGTGGTCTTGCCCGAGCCGGTCGGGCCGGTGAGCAGGATCAGGCCGGTCGGCCGGGCCAGCAGTGCCTTGAAGGTGACCAGGGTGTCCTCCTCAATCCCGAGGCCGTCGAGGTCGAAGGAGCGGCCTTTCGGGTCGAAGATCCGGAGGACGACCTTTTCGCCGCGAATGGTCGGGAACGTGGAGATGCGCAGCACGACGTTGCCGGCCTCCTCGAAGGTGTTCGCCCGGCCTTCCTGCGGCAGCGTGGTCTCGTGGCCGATGAGGTTGGCCATGATCTTGAGCCGGCCGACGATCTTCGGCAGCAGGTCGCTGGGGAGGTGGACCAACTCGTTGAGGACGCCGCTGAGCCGGACGCGGACGGCCACGGAGCTTTCCCACGGTTCGATGTGGATGTCGGAAGCCCCCGCGCGGACGGCGTCGATGATGACGCAGTCTACCAGCCGCATGACGTCGATTTCCTCGTCGGAGGAGCAGGCTTGCAGGAATTGGATCGTGTGGGAGCTCATGGGAGTGGTTGGTTACGCCGGTGAACGGCGGGAACTGAAACGGTTTCCGGGCCGGGTGGCCATACCTTTTCGCCGGCCAGAATTCCAACGCCGGCAGGCTGGCCGGGCATCGGGCGGGTGTTGGCCCCGCGGTGGACGATTCGACGTTTGCCAAAGGTGGCCCCCGCCTCAACCTTCGCCGGAATTCGATGGAAGCCGTCTTGAACAGTCCGCCGCCCGCCGCGCCCGCCCCGCTCCCGCTCCGGCCTCGGTTGCCGGAATGGCTGAAGGTGCAACTGCCCACCAGCAGCGCCTTCACGCGCACCCGCACGCTGCTGGAGGACCTCAAGCTGCATACGGTGTGCGAGAGCGCGAAGTGCCCAAACCACTGGGAATGCTGGAGCAAGGGCACGGCCACTTTCATGATCGCGGGCGACCGGTGCACGCGCGCCTGCCGGTTCTGCGCGGTGGACACCTCGAAACCGTTGCCCCTCGAGCTCGACGAACCCCAGCGGGTGGCCGAGGCAGCCCGCCGGATGGGACTCAAGCACGTCGTGATCACCGCGGTGGCGCGCGACGATCTGGCCGATGGCGGCGCGGAGCACTTCCAGAAGACGATCGAGACGGTCCGCGCCCTGAATCCTGGAATCATCATCGAGGTGCTGGTGCCGGACTTCTTGGACAAGGAATGGGCCATCGACCTCGTGCTCGCCGCCAAGCCGCACATCTACAACCACAACCTCGAGACGGTCCGTCGCCTGACCCCGAGCGTGCGGCATCGTGCGACCTACGACCGTTCGCTCAGCGTGCTGGCCAAGGCCAAGGAACGCAGCGGCGGCGCCCTCCATACCAAGTCCGGCCTGATGCTGGGCCTGGGCGAACAGCGCGACGAGGTGCTCCAGGCCATGCGTGATCTCCGGGCCGCGAAGTGCGACATCCTCACGCTCGGGCAATACCTCCAGCCGACGCTCCAGCATCTGCCGGTGACCGAATTCGTGAAGCCGGCCGTTTTTGCCGAGTTGAAGGCACGGGCCGAGGAGTTGGGCTTCATCCACGTCGCGAGCGGGCCGCTGGTGCGCAGTTCGTATCACGCGGACGAGTTTTCGCCGGCCTCGGCGAGCTGAGTTCCCCGGTGCGGACGGCCAATCGCGGTGAGTTTGGGGCAATCGCGGACTTGTCACGCCCGGGCTTCGGGCGGACAAAGACGCCATGACTCCCGAGACCCGATTTTCCCGGCGCCGGTTCCTGGCCGCCTCCACCGCCGCCGTCGCCGTCCCCTTTATCCTGCCGTCGCATGTCTGGGCTGCCCCCGTGCAGCCCAATGAACGGATCACGCTCGGATTCATCGGCATGGGCATCCAGAACCGCGGGATGCTCAACGGCTTCATCGGCCGGGACGACACCCAGGTGCTGGCCGTGTGCGACGTGGACACCTCGCGCCGGGAAGACGCCAAGGGCCGGGTGGACCGGCATTACTTCAAGAAGACCGGCACCACTGCGCGGGACTGCGCCGCCTACAACCGCTTCGAGGATTTGCTCGCGCGCAAGGACATCGACGCCGTGGTCATCGCCACACCGGACCATTGGCACGCGCTGATCGCGAACGCCGCCGCGAAGGCGAAGAAGGACATTTACTGCGAGAAGCCACTTTGCCAGTCCATCCACGAGGCCCGCGCCATGGTGAACGCCGTGCGGAAGAACAAGCGCGTCTTCCAGACCGGCTCCATGCAGCGGTCGGCGCGTGAATTCCGCGTGGCGGTCGAACTCATCCGCAACGGCGTCATCGGCCCCGTGCAGCGGGTGGATGTCGCGATTGGTGGTCCGGGCGTGCCCTGCGACCTGCCGGAGGAACCGCTGGAGCCCGGCTTGGATTGGGATCGCTGGCTCGGGCCCGCCCCGTTGCGGCCCTACAACGCGATCCTCAGCCCGCGCGGAATCAACAACCACTATCCGAATTGGCGCAACTACCGCGAATACGGCGGTGGCATGGTCACCGATTGGGGCGCCCACCACTTCGACATCGCCCAGTGGGGCCTGGACGCGGACAACGGCGGCCCGGTGGAAGTCATTCCCCCGGCGGACTGGCAGAAGGCGCAGAGCGGCGTGAAGCTGCGCTACGCCAACGGCGTGGAAGTAACCCATCAGGCAGGCAACGGCACCACGTTCCACGGCAAGGCCGGCGAGCTTTACATCAACCGGGGCCGGATTTCCCTGAAGGTGGGCGGGACCATGAAGGGCAAGGCCGGCGACAAGGGTGACGCCCCGCTCAAGGACGTCCTCGACAAGCTGGAGGCCGAATTCCTGCCGGCCGGCAAAGTTCAGGTTTACCGCAGCGCCAATCACTTCAGCGACTGGCTCACGGCCATCCGCCAGCGCAGCAAGCCGATCTGCGACGTCGAGGTCGGGGCCCGCAGCGTGAGCGTCTGCCACTTGGTAAACCTCGCCTACTACCACGGCCAGACGTTGAAGTGGGACGCCAAGGCGGAGCAGTTCACGGGCGGCACGGGCAACAAGGCCTGGCTCGACGTCAGCTATCGCGGCCCGTGGAAGCTGGGCTGAGGCGCAGCCTATCGGCTGAGCCACGTAACCATCGTCCGGGAAACCAGGTCCGCCGCGTCCTGCTGCAACCAGTGGCCGGCGTCACCGAGCATCCGGGCGTGCTTGCGGAGCACCCCGGCCTCGTCGGTCTGGTAGTGGCTGAAGAGGGATTCACCCCAGTAATACGGGGCGTGCAGTGGTCCCCGCAGCGGACTGTCCGGTCGCTGCGTGGCGGCCAGTTCTTGCGCGAGGATCTTGGTGACGTCGTAGGGGCCGCCTTGGCTGTGTGCGCCGCGCCAGAGGAAGCAGAACATCGCCACCGTGCGATCCCGACCGCGGCGGACCGACCTGCGCGCGGGTGGAGACGGCGCGCCCCAACGCATCAGTGGCAACCCAAGTGTCGCTGAAGTTGTCCCATTCGGCGGCTGATGCGGCGAACAGGGAGCCTGTCACGGCGGCGAGGGCGATCCGACACGGTTTCGCGGGTGCATGCTGCGGGTCCCCGGTTGTAGGTTCAATTTCCCGCCCGGCGAACCGCCAATGATCCTCCAAACCGTCAAGGACGAGGTAACGCGCTTGCCTCGCTGCCAGGCAACCAGAACCTTCTCACCTCGGCACCTATTGGCTGAGTTGGCAGGCGGGCGGAGGGAGCCCGGATGGCGGCATGGCGGGTTCTGCCGTCAGCGGCTGCGTGGTCGGCTTGTGAAGGGGCCACCGGTCCGTGGCCAGTTCGATGATTTGCCCCTCCCCTTAAATCCCCTCAGGGACCCTGCACGGCCCGATACAGCCGGGCTTCGGCATCGATCGGCAAGGTGGCCGTCGATCCTTGCGGCAGCGTGCTCACTCGCGACCATTCACCGGTCCCGAGGGCAGGGCGGCTCTCGATCACCAGTCCTCCCGCAAAGGACGAGGCATCGGTGTTGAAATGAAGCCGAATATCGCTGCCGGACGGCTCCGCCCGCAGCCGCAGCCGCACCGTGGAGTCTCCGACCCGAATCGCCTCGCCGGGCTTGGGATGGTAGAACACCCGGGCAACCCACACGCCGCCCCACACGGGCGGATTGCCCTGCAGATCCGGGGTCTTCAATTGAACCCAGCCATAGTGGACCCCGTCGGCCGCCGGAAACCGGAATCCCCAATACCCCTCGTGGGGCAGTCCCAACGCAAACGGGACCGAGGCATTGACCTGCGACCCTGCCGCCAGGGGCGCTTGGGAGAACTGAACCACCCCATGGGCATTGGTGCTGGACCATACTGAGGCAAACACTCCAACCCCGAAAGGCGGAGGTGCCGGCATGAGGCCCTTGCCCGATCTCGGCCGAACCGTCGCCGTCGAGGTCATAGCTGAGCGGTAGGTCGCCGCGGAGCGGGTAATTCATGAGGACAATCCAAAGGAGGGAGTGAACCAAGGATTTCATGGGTTGTGGACTTAGAAACAGCGAATGAACCCCGGCTGCTGGATGCCAAGCGAATCCTGCGGAATCAGCCGTCTGTGGGCGCATCTGGGCACTGCCCCCGAGCAACTCCCTCACCCCGCGAGGCACGAGCGGCGTGAGGGAGTCCACCGGAAGAATTTCGGGGGCGGTGCCCGGATGCGCCTTCCCCGCGCCGCAGTTCTCCGCTACCCCAGCCCCACGTGTGACGCTCTACGATCAGCTCGTCAAAATCTCCTCCACCAGCAGCGATGCGCTGCTCGGTGGCTTTCTGGATTACGTCACGGCCAAGGGGCTCTCGCTCTATCCGGCGCAGGAGGAGGCGATCCTGGAGCTGTTCGAGGGCAAGAACGTCATCCTCAACACGCCCACCGGTTCCGGGAAATCGCTGGTCGCTTCGGCGCTGCACTTCCAGTCGCTCGCGAAGGGGCGACGCTCGGTTTACACCTGCCCGATCAAGGCGCTGGTGAACGAGAAGTGGCTCGCCCTTTGCCGCGAATTCGGTCCGGATAACGTGGGCCTGTCCACCGGCGACGCCACGGTGAACCGCGACGCACCCATCCTGTGCTGCACCGCGGAGATCCTTGCGAACATCGCCCTGCGCGACGGCGAGCGGGCGCAGGTTCATGACGTGGTGATGGACGAGTTTCATTACTACTCCGACCGCGAGCGCGGCGTGGCGTGGCAGGCGCCCTTGCTCACGCTGCCGCAGACGCGCTTCCTGCTCATGTCGGCGACGCTGGGCGAGACGGCCTTTTTCGAGCAGGAAATGACGCGGGTGACCGGCCGGCCGAGCGTCACGATCAAGGGAACGACGCGGCCCGTGCCGCTGGAGTTTTCCTACGCCGAAACGCCGTTGGCGCAGACGCTCGAAAAGCTCGTCACCGACGGCAAGGGTCCGGTCTATGTTGTCCACTTCACGCAGAACGAGGCGGCCGACAACGCGCAGTCGTTCACCAGCATCAACGTGGCGACGCGCGACGAGAAGGCCGCCATCGCCACCGCGTTGGAGAGCTTCAAGTTCAGCAGTCCGTTCGGCCCGGAGCTGAAGAAGTTCCTGCGCCACGGAATCGGGCTGCACCACGCGGGCTTGCTGCCGAAGTATCGCATCCTGGTGGAGCAGCTCGCGCAGCGCGGCCTGCTCAAGGTCATCTGCGGCACCGACACGCTGGGCGTGGGCATCAACGTGCCGATCCGCACGGTGCTCTTCACCCGGCTGAGCAAGTATGGCGGCGAGAAGGTGGCGGTGTTGAGCTCCCGCGACTTCCACCAGATTGCCGGGCGCGCCGGGCGAAAGGGTTACGACAATGTGGGCTGGGTCGTCGCCCAGGCGCCGGAGCACGTCATCGAGAACCTGAAGCTCGACGAGAAGGCGAAGCAGACCGGCAAGAAAGGGGTCAAGAAGTCCGCCCCGGAAGGGTTTGTGGCGTGGGACCAGAAGACCTTCGAGCGCCTCCAGAATGCCGCCCCGGAGAAGCTCACCTCGCGGTTCCAGGTCACCCACGCGATGCTGCTCAACGTGCTGGGCCGGCCCGGTGACGGCTGCCTCGCGATGCGCGAACTGATCCGCACCTGCCATGATTCCGGGAAACAGAAGAAGGCGCACGCCCAGCGCGCGTGGCAGCTGTTCCGTTCATTGCTCGACCGGAAGATCGTCGAGATTGTGCCGCCGGATTCCTCGGGGCCGCCCCCGTCCAAGATTCGCGTCAACGTCTCCCTGCCGGAGGACTTTTCGCTAAACCAGGCACTGTCGCTGTTCCTGCTGGATTCCATCCCGGCGCTCAATCCCGAGGCGCCGGACTACGCACTCGACCTGATTTCCCTCATCGAAGGCATCCTCGAGGACCCGGACGTCGTTCTTCGTTCCCAGCTCCACAAGCTCAAAGGCCAAAAGGTCGCTGAGCTCAAGGCGCAGGGCATGGAATACGACCAGCGGATGGAGGAGCTGGAGAAGCTCGAACATCCGAAACCCAAGCCGGAATTCTTCTACCCGCTCTTCAACGAATGGTCGGACAAACATCCGTGGGTCGGCACCGAGAACATTCGCCTGAAATCCATCGCCCGGGAGATGTTCGAGCAGTTCCGGTCGTTCGCCGACTACATCAAGATCTACGAACTTCACCGCGCCGAGGGTGTCCTGCTGCGGCATCTCAACGGTGTTTACAAGGTGCTGTCCCAGACCGTCCCGGAAGCGGCCAAGACCGATGCCGTCCGCGAGATGGAGGAATATCTCCGCACCATGCTGCGGCAGGTGGACTCGAGCCTGCTCGACGAGTGGGCGAAGATGAAGAATCCTGACTACCGGCCGCCCACGACCGACGCGCCGGAAGTCCGTCCTCCCGGTGCGGAGGAGGCCGCGCGGGACATCACGCGCGACACGAAGGCTTTCACCGCGGCGATCCGGACCCGCATCTTCACCTTCCTGCGGGCGCTGGCGAACGACGACTTCGAGTTGGCGATTGCCGACGTCGTCGCCGGGCCGAACGCCGGCGAACCGACCGAGCCTTGGACGGCGCAGCGGCTGCGCGATGCTATCGAGCCCTACTACGCGCAGCACCGGTTCATCAGTCTGGAACCCGAGGCGCGCAACGTCCGGCACACCTACGTGAAGGTCGCCGAGGACGGCCAATCGTGGGTGGTCCAACAGGTCCTGGTGGACCCGGATGGCCATAACGACTGGTTGGCCGAATTTGTCGTGGATCTCGCAGTGTCGCGCGCGGCCGGGGAGCCGCGGCTGCGCTTGTCCCGGGTCGGCCCGGTCGGAGCCTGAACGCGGGAACGCCGCCTCCGGCGTTGCGCGGGGCCGCCGGCTGACGCAAGGTCCGGCCATGCCGGTTAAGGTCAATTTGCGTTTGCTGAAGGAGGATGAGGAATCCGTGCCCCTGGAAGGCGATCTGCCCCTGGAGGAGTTTGCGGGCGACTTGGCGGACCCGCAGATGAAGTTTGCCGAGCCATTGCATTATGAGCTCTCGCTGGACCTCCAGCCGGACGCCCTGCTGGTGCAGGGAAGCCTCTCGACCCGGCTGGCCTGCGAGTGTTCTCGCTGCCTGAAACCCTTCAGTTTGGACCTCGCGATTGACGACTTTGCGGCCCTCGCGCCGCTCGCCGGCGAGGATGCGATTTCCCTCGAAGGCGATTTTGGGGACTTGACGCCCCTTTTGCGCGAAGACATCTATCTCGCCCTGCCAACGAATCCGTTGTGCAAACCAGAGTGTCGCGGGCTGGCCCGAAAGGCTTCCGCCCGCGATTCGCGTCTTGAGGCGTCAAAGGGCGAAGGCCCGTCTCCTTGGGCTGCTTTGGATCAGTTAGAACTGTTAACAAGAACGAAACATGGGCGTCCCAAAACGTAAACCGTCGACCAGCCGGCAGCGCATGCGCCGGGCCTACAACTCTGTCCTGACCGTGCCGAAGATTCAGGCCTGCCCGAACTGCTCGGAAGCAACCCGGCCTCACCGGGTGTGCCCGTCCTGCGGCTTCTACAACGGACGCCAGATCATCACGGTCAAGGCTGCCGCCTAAGCGTTTTTACGGAAGCGCCGTGTCCTGTGTCCCAGGAGCGGCGTTTTGTATTTTATGCGACTGGCTGTCGATGTCATGGGCGGGGACAAAGGTCCCGAGGAGCTGCTCCACGGCATCCGGCTGGCGTTGGCGGCGGACCGGAGCCTGACTTCCGTCTTTGCCGTCGGGCCGGAGGCGGAGCTCAGGGCGCTCGCCCAGAAGATCGGGCTGCGCGATGACCGGCTGCGGTTCCATCAGGCCAGCGAGGTGCTGACCATGGACGACAAGCCCGTCCAAGCGCTGCGCAAGAAGAAGGATTGCTCGCTCCTGCGGGCTGTCGAACTGGTCAAGGACGGCGAGGCGGATGCCGTAATTTCTTCGGGTAACACCGGCGGCATCGTGGCGGCATCGACCATTCGCCTGCGCACCCTGGAAGGCGTCACCCGGCCCACGATCGCCTGCATCCTGCCGTCCAAGTCCCAGGCTTGGGTGCTCGTGGATGGCGGCGCCAACCCCGATTGCACGCCGGCGGACTTGGTCCAATTCGCCGTGATGGGCTCCGCCTATGCCCGGGCGATGCTCGGCCAGGCCCGGCCCCGGGTGGGCGTGCTGAGCAACGGCAGCGAGGAAACCAAGGGCACCGAGCTGACCCGGGCCACGGTCGCCGCCCTGCGGCGGACCGACCTCAATTGCATGGGCTACTGCGAGGGCTACGACCTCTTCAACGACGGCGTGGACGTGGTCGTGTGCGACGGATTTGTCGGCAACATTGTCCTCAAGACCGCCGAGGGACTGGGCCGGACCGTCGGCTTCATGCTCAAGGCCGAGTTGAAGGCCAACCCACTGCGCATGCTCGGCGCATTGCTGGCCAAGGGCGGCCTCACCCGGCTCCGGCAGCGCATGAACCCGGACATCTACGGCGGCGCCCCGTTGCTGGGCCTGAACGGGACGGTCATCAAGATCCACGGCTCGGCCAACCGCAACGCCCTCATGCACGCGCTGGGCCAGAGCGCCCGACTGGTCAACAACCAGCTCAACCAGACCCTCGTCCAGGACATTGCCCGGGCGACCGCCGCCACGGCCGGCCCGGCGGAAGGCGGCCAGTAACCCACGCACCCTCCCGACTCCTCGCGATGGCGAACTTCCGAAATCCCCGCGCCAACCGCCCGCATCTGCGCAGCGTCTCCATCACCGGGGTCGGCTCCCACCTGCCGGCCCGGGTCCTCACCAACGCGGACCTCGAAAAAATGGTCGAGACCACCGACGAATGGATCACGACCCGCACGGGCATCAAGGAACGGCGCCTGGCCGGTCCGGACGAGGCCACGTCTGATCTCGCGGTCGCTGCTGCCCGCAAAGCCCTCGCCAGCGCCGGGGTCACGCCGGATCAGGTGGACCTCATCATCGTGGCCACCATCACGCCCGACATGCTCTTCCCGAGCACGGCCTGCCTGGTGCAGCACAAGTTGGGAGCCGTCCGTGCCGCCGCGTTCGACATTGAGGCGGCGTGCAGCGGCTTTGTCTACGCCCTCGACATCGCCAGCCACTTTGTCGCCTCGCACACCTACAACACCGTGCTGGTGATCGGCGCCGAAAAGATGTCGTCCGTGGTCGACTGGACCGACCGCAACACCTGTGTGCTGTTCGGCGACGGCGCCGGCGCGGCCGTGTTGCAGAACCGGCCCAACGCCCATGGCTTGCTCACCACCTGCCTTGGTTCCGACGGCGGCAAGGCGGGCCTCCTGGAACTTCCCGCCGGCGGCAGCGCCTGCCCTGCCACCGCCGACAGCGTGTCCAAGAAGCTGCACTTCCTGCGCATGGACGGGAAGGAGACCTTCAGGAACGCCGTCAACGCGATGGTTTCCGCCGCCAACGAGGCGCTCAGCCGCTGCGGTGTCACCGTGGCCGACGTGAAGTGCATCATCCCGCACCAGGCCAACCAGCGCATCCTCTCCGCCGTGGCCGAGCGGTTGGAGGCGCGGGAAGATCAGTTGTTCGTCAACGTGGACCGTTACGGCAACACCAGCGCCGCCAGCGTGGCCATCGCCCTCGACGAGGCGGTTGCGGCCGGCCGGATTCAGCGCGGCGACTTGGTCCTGCTCGTCGTCTTCGGTGCCGGCCTCACCTGGGGTGCGGCACTGATCGAGTGGTGATGCCCCCGGGCGGTTTCCGCCCCGGCCGCCGGAAACGCGGCGGCTGAGCCCAAGCAGAGGACCCGCGGACGCCTCCGCCCCGAGCGAGTGAAGCTGAGTTTGCCGATCCGCCGGATTTACGCCGCCAAAGATTCCGGCAGGATCGCCGCGTCACCATGCGCCGGCTTTTGCTCCTCCTCGCGTTCCTCGTCGTCATCGCGGTGGCGATTTCGGGTCTGCGCCGAGTTTTCCTCGCCGCCCGGTCGGCCCGGCCGGAAATCGCCTTGGCCGACAGCACGGTGCTCCGGGTGGAAGGGCTGACTTGGGGCACCAACCAGACTCTACTTCTGGAGCCCGTGCCGTGGACGCGGCTGAAGCAGGCGCTGCCAAACCGCTGGCGGCAGTTCACGGGCCAACCTCTGTCGCCACGGCAACTGGGGGGAAACCAGTCGCCACACCTTTGGTTGTCCCAATGGGATCCGGCCAAAGGGGGTTACGTGTCGGTAAAGTCGTTTGAACTCAGCGCCCTTTCGGCGACGGGCCAGAAATTCCGGTCCCAAGGTTACCGGGGGTTTGGCAGCGCCGGGAAGGCGGAACGAGCCGCCCGGTTCGAGGCTCTGGATTGGCGCGCCGACCCCATGCGGTTCCGGCTCAAACAGGGCTCCCTGACTCAGGATTTCAGCCTACCCAATCCGCGGCGGGGCGAACGGTTTCCCGTCTGGAATCCGCTGCCCTTGCCCCAGACCAATTCCGCCGCCGGCTTCGACTTCGTGCTCACCGCGTTCCGGTTCGCCGGCGGCCCGGATCGCTACTGGCATCCGGAATGGGCTATCCTGCGGGACGGGCGAGCCGTCACGGACTGGTTCAGCCGCCAGCACGTCCTGCTCGACCCGACGGGCAACCGCGCGTGGTCCCATCTGCCCGCCTCCGAAACTATCTGCCGGGTCGAGGTCACCGCCTATCCGGCGGCTCGTTATCCGTTTGGCGAAGGGCAGTTGTTCCCCCTCGGCCGGTTCACCCTGCCGGGGCCGGGGAACTTCGCCCTGGTGCCGTTGAGCGCCAACGCGACGAATGCCTGCCTGCATTGGGCGGCCTTCTCGGGGCCGGGCAGTTTCGGTTTTCGCGACGGCACCAACTGGCTGGCCCGGCCGCCCGGCGGCCAGAATTCCGGCAACTCCAGCAGCATCAGCGATCGCAACTGGGAATTCACCATCACCGCCGATCACCCGCAGCTCGACTTGGTGCTTCGCGGCCCGGTGGCCGGCGGCCGGTTGCTGCCCGGCGGGACCAACCGGGATAGCCGGGTGCTGGTGCGGGCGCGCCGGCCGGACGGCACCTTTGTGTCGGCGGAGAGCCAAGGCTGTTCCTCCACGGGCGACGGCACCACGGAGACCCAGTGGGTGCGGGTGGAGTTTGCCGCCGACTCGGCAGGACAAGTCATTGACGTCGACCTCACGCTGGTCGCCCCGCTAACCCCGAACCCATTCACGGTGGCCGCGCCGAAGCGCGACTGACGCCCTGAACGGCGGGTGCATCTCGCCGATACCGTTGAAGCTCTGGCGGGGACTGTCTTTCCTCGATTCGAAGCGACGGACAGGGCTGGGTGGCGGTGCATGGCCTGGTATCCCCCCTTCTCCGCTGGGCGCTTCTATTCATCGTGGCCACCGTGATCGGTTCGCGTGGTAGCTGCGGACGTAAGTCCCTGGGCGGGCCTGCCACCGACTCGCGTCGGCAGCTACCGCGGGGGCTCCAACTGCCCGCTCAGCCACGGTGAAAGGATGTGCCCCGGCCGCAGCAAGGGCCGTCCCCTGCCTTGACCCGCCGGCACCGCAGGCCATCCTCCACGCTGTTCGGGGAGCCCGGTTTTGCGGGCTGAGAGTTTCGGCAGTCCGGAAGACCCGTTGAACCTGCCCCGGGTAATGCCGGCGAAGGGAAAGCTTCACCACCTTCCCCGGGGCGCCTTGCACTGATGTCACGCTCGCGCCCAGCCGAAGGCCACGCCGCATCCGGGAAGTTCCCGATCGCGCGTCCGTTTTCCCGCGGCGCTGCCTCACCCATTTTCCATGAACGCCAAGCCTGAATACTTCGAGCCCCACAGCAGCGAACAGCTCCCCGCCAGCAAACGCATTTATGTGGAGGGCACGCTGCACCCGGACGTCCGCGTGCCGATGCGTGAGATCGAGGTCACGCCCACGAAGTCCTACACCGGCGCGGTCACGCCGAATGATCCTGTGCGGGTCTATGATTGCTCCGGGCCGTGGGGCGATCCCGCGTTCGCCGGCACGTCCGAGCAAGGTCTGCCGGCGTTGCGGCGTGAGTGGATTCTGAAGCGCGGTGACGTCGAGGAGATCGACGGTCGGGAA
>JBIIUN010000091.1:0-12624 GCA_044339945.1 Kapaibacterium sp. (SeqCode) | reverse complement strand
CCGCAAGTTCAAGAACATCTGTTACCTCTGAGCATGAAACGCGTGCTGAGCTGGCTTGCATTGCTGGGTTGCCACGTTGCCTTCGCCCCGTCGGCGTGGGCCTGTGCGGCATGCTTTGGAAAAAGCGACTCGGCGCTCGCCCACGGGATGAACGCCGGCATTTTCACGCTGCTGGCGGTAATCGGCACCATGCTCCTGTGCGTCGCCAGCTTCTTTGTTTTTGTCGTCCGCCGCGCCGCCCGAATCGACTCGGCCGGTGACTCCTCGGCCGCAAATCCCCAACCCTGATTTTTCGCCCTCACTCACATGGAATTCCTCTCGAAATTGCTGAATCTGCCGGATGTGGCCTCGGAGCATGGTCCGAAACTCGACCAATTCATCATCTACATCCATCTCCTGATGGCGGTGCTGTTCGTGGGTTGGCTGGGCTACTTCCTGTATGCGGTCTTCCGCTTCCGCCGATCCGCCAACCCGAAGGCCGACTACGTCGGGGCCAAATCTCACTTCAGCTCCTATGCCGAAGTCGGCGTCGCCATGATTGAAGCTCTTCTGTTGCTCGGTTTCGCTGTCCCGCTGTGGGCCAAGGCCGTCGAAGAGTTCCCGACCAAGAAGGGCGATCCCAAGACCGATCCGATCGAGATCAACATCATGGGCCAGCAGTTCGCTTGGAACGCCCATTATTCCGGCCCGGACCACCAGTGGGGCAAGCAGGACATCAAGTTCGCGAGTGCCACCAATCCGTTCGGTTTGGATTCCAATGACGCTGGTGCCAAGGACGATGTGACCTGCCTGCGGGAACCGTTCTATGTCCCGTTGAACCGCGAGGTGATCTGCCGCGTTTCTTCCATGGACGTCATCCACTGCTTCAAGTTGCCGCGGATGCGGGTCACGCAGGACTGCATTCCCGGGATGACGTTCCCGGTTCATTTCAAGGCCACGAAGCCGGGAGATTACATGATCATCTGCGCTCAGTTGTGCGGCAACTTGCACTCTACCATGCGGGGTGACTTCAAGGTGGTGACCGACGCGGAATACGCCGAGTGGTATGCGAAGAAGGCCGCTTCCGGCGGCAGCCAGAGCTTCGAATAAGATCTGGTCCTTCCCCAAGACGGCCGCCGAATTCCGGCGGCCGTTTTTGTTTGGGTGATCGGCCTCGGCTAATGACGGTTCGAGGAGGACATGCTGGCCCGATGGCTCAGGCTCCGAAGGGATTCTTCTTCCGTTGGGATTTGGCCTTCCGGTCGGTCGATGTTTCGGCCGCAGTCCCTTCCGTGGGAGATGCCGTGGCGCTGGACGCCGGCAGCTTGGCGATTGCCCATGCGATCCAAACCCACGCAGAAAGCAGCGAAATGACGGCTCCGACGCCCAACCCCGTTGGCGGTATGGCCCGGACGGCGTAGAGCAGGAGGAAACCAAAAAGGAGGGCCGTGGCCGGCAGTTGGCTGACGGCGGCCAGTTTCCAAGCCCCGGCTGCTCCCGGGGAGCGGCTCCCAAGGACGGCGATGCCCCAAACCGGCAGCGCGTAGATCGTCGCCAGAATCCACCACCCGGCGATGAGTCCTGCCGCCGTCAGCCCGCCGGCAACCGCGGCGCCCGAGGTCCGCCAAGCATCCCACGCCGCCCGCCCGCCGGTTAGGGTCAGTGGAAGTTCCAGTTCAGGTGGGTAGGCGAGATCGACGAATCCGAGCAGGCCCCGCACCCGGAGTCGGTCCGGCAAAAGCTCTGCTTGGATGTCGCTGACCTGCCCGGTTTTCGTTCCTTCGACGGGGTTGACCATCAGCGACAATTGCGGCCGCTCCCCGAGCACCACCAAGTTGATTCCGGGCCAATTCAGCCGGCCTGCCTTCACATTTGCCGTGTGTTCCGGCAATTGTCGGAGCGCATCTTCGACCGTGGGGACCCAGGCGAGGCGCAGGGCAAGCACCAGCGCGAAGGCGCCAGCGAACGCAAAGGCGAACTGGAAGACCACGACCCGCACCAAGGTGGCCTGCGCAAACGCCGCCACGCCGCCGCCCGTGAGCGGCTGCCAAGCTCCGACCCAAGCGGCGAGCCGGGCAAGTCGGGACGGTGCTGTGGTGGATTCCGCCATTCCGGGACAGGGGTGGTCTGGCGGCCACCCCGGAAAAGCATGAAGCCGACTGGGACGTTCGTCACCGGTCGGCTTCGGGAAAAGGAGCGGGCTGGACTCAGGCCGTCGGCGCGCCGCCCGGGGGCTGTTGGACAACGACCACGGGCACGGGATAACGCAGCTTCATGACCTCATCGACGAGGACCTCGACGTGGTAAACGCCGGCGGCCGGGAACTCGAGGTTGCCGAACACGTTGGCCAACACCGCCACCTGGGTCGGGTCGCCGAGCTGGAACTTCGAGGAATTCTTCCGGACCACCGTGCCGTCCGGGGCGATCACGCGGATCGTCTCCGTGAACTGGCCGACGCCGGCGCACCAGCGGTTCATGATGAGCAGGCGGGCGGCGGTGATGGGCACCTGCGGGACGCGGATCACGTTGATGACGCCCACGAGGATCAGGTTGCCGGAGACTTCCTGCCGGATGTCTTCACAAAGGAGCGAGCACTGGAGATCAGGGATGATGCGATTCGGAGTCATGTTTCGGGCGGAAGGTTCCAGTCGCCGATTCGGCGGTCAAAACTTTACCTCGGGCCAGGCTGGGAATTCGTGGCTTGTAACCAATGTCCGGCGCGACCGTCATTACCCGCGTTCCCCGCAGTTCACCGTCCGCACGCACACACACTATTCCCTTCATGAAAGCACTTCCGCTCCTCGCCTGCCTGCTGACCGCTTCCGGTCACCTGTTCGCCGCCGATGCCGGCCCCAAGGATGAACTCAAGGCCGCGGCCAAGGCCCTGGGTGACAAGCCCAACTACAGCTGGAAATCCAACGTGGAAAACGCCGGAGGCGGGGGTGGCGGCCGGATGGGTGGCCCAACCGAAGGCAGGACGGAGAAGGACGGGGTGACGCACCTGTCGATGACCCGTGGAGAAACGACCACCTTGGCTCTGCTGAAAGGGGGCAAGGGAGTGGTCAAGACGCCTGACGGATGGCAGACCGCGGAGGATCTCGCCGCCGATCAGGACCGCCAGAACCCCGCACGAGGTGCCGCGCGGCAGTTGCAGAACTTCAAGACCCCGGCCGTGCAGGCCGCCGACCTGGCTGAGCAGGCCAAGGAGCTCAAGAAGGACGGCGACGCGGTGGCCGGCGACCTGACGGAAGCCGGGGCCAAGTCCCTGCTGTCCTTCGGCGGTCGCGGCGGTGGCAATGGTCCGGAAATCAGCGGCGCCAAGGGTTCCGTGAAATTCTGGGTCAAGGACGGCGTGCTCGCCAAATACCAGTTCAAGGTGCAGGGCTCCGTCAGTTGGAATGGAAATGACCGGGAGGTGGACCGCACCACCACCGTCGAGATCAAGGACGTGGGCACCACCAAGATCGAGGTGCCCGAAGACGCCAAGAAGAAGCTCCAGTAGTCCGGACTGAACCCACGGGCCCGTCCATGGGATTGGACGGGCCCGTTTTGTTTTCCCCTGCGATTGCCCGGAGATCCCGGTTGGGGGGCACCTTGGGGTGGCGCTTGTCCCGTGGCGATTTTGGCCGGGCGCTGCTTCCCCGGTTGACGGGCGACCGAGGGTTCAAACGTGGCGCGACGCTGGAAATGCGCCGCTCAAGGGACGGCCACCCGGATGAAGCGCGACTCGTCCCCCGTGCGGATGGGGAGGTTGATCTGGGCCGGTTTCGTCAGGTCGCTGTAGAGGAATTCCTGTGTCCATGTCCGGAGGTCGGTGGAGGCCTCGACTGCAAACGGGCGCCCCAGGAAATTGAACAGGACCAGTTGCAACTGGCCATCGAGCAACACGAGTTTGGGTCCGAGGCCCGCCCACGCGTTGTTCCGGAAAGCTCCGAAGTAGCGGAGTTCGCTGTCGCCGTTCAGCCGCAGGAAACTTCCGCCCACGTAGACCTCCGGCCCCCTCGTTGCCAGCGCCGAGGGACCACCGATCCGGTCACTTGCGAAATACCCAAGACCTGCGAGGGGGGCCCAGTGGGTCCCATTCCAGCGCGCCACCCCGGGGACATTCGTCTCGCCGATGGCGTTGAACCCGCCACCGACCAGAAGGTCGTTTCCTTGGGCCGCCATCGTGAACACGGAGCCGAGGTAACCTTCGCGTTGCCGCAGGCCGCCGCCCACGCTCTTCCAGGCCGTGCCGTCCCAGCGCGCCACAAAGCCGGAGTTGCCCGGGCCATCGCGGAAACTTCCGCCCGCGAACAGGCCCAGTGGGGTTTCCTGGAGGGCATAGACGGTGTCGCTGAACGGCGCGCCGACCCTGACCCAGTTGTCCCCTTCCAACCGCTGGACGGTGTTGTTGTTCGCGGCGAAGAGGCCGTTGGTCCGGCTGATCATCAGGCGGATCGCGCCGGCCACGGGCGCCCCGACCGGAGTCCACCGCGTCCCGTCGTAGCGCAGGAGGTAATCTCGTGCGGGCTGTTCCGGCAGTTGGGCGTAGCTGGCGCAGTAGAGCGCCCCTTCATGCACGGTCAGGGCGCGGGGCCATTCGATCAGTCCGGCGTCGGCCCGGCTCCAGTTGAGGCCGTCCCAGCGCCGGAGCAGGGGCGGCGGCGTGCCTGGTTCCGAGGTGTTCAGGCTCCAGACGTAGAGGTGATTCCCGAACCAAACCATCTCCCGCACCGGCCCGGTCACGCCTTCGCCCAGGGCGAACCAGTTGGTTCCGTTCCAGAACGCGATGCGGTTGGCCAGCCGCCCGCCGGCCAGGGTGAATTCGCCGCCCACATAGACGCCGCCGGGCACCGGAACGATGCTCGTCACCGGACCGTCAAACGCACTTGATGCCAGCGGGAAGAACCATTCGTCCGGGTCCGGCTTGCTGGAGGCATCGGACCGTTGCCGCACGTCCCGGGCGGTGCAGGGCCAGCCGTTGGTCGGCATCGCGGTGGTCCCGCCGATGGCCTGCAAGCCCCCGAACAACGAGCCAACGTAAACCGTGCCGTCGAACCCGATCGTGGACCCGAAGAGCAGGGAACCGCTCGCGAAACGAGACCGGACCGTGCCGTTGGGATTCAGCGAAAACACTTCCGGGCCGGGGCATACGAACCAGGTGCCGTCGGCCGCGAGGCTGCCCGCCCCGATCACGGGTGCCGGCAGTTCCAGTTCCCAGCGGACCGAACCATCGGCATTCAGCGCCACGGCCTGCCCCTTGATCGGCACCGTGGTGATCCGCGGGTCGGCGGAGCCCACATAGACGGTGCCGTCCGGCCCGATGATCGGTTGGGCGGCCCTGCCCGCGGCGGTGAATTCCCAACGCAGGGTGCCATTCGGGTTCAGGGCCAGGATCTTGGCGCCAACCCCGAGGATGATGACCCCGTCGGCGCCGATGGAGGCTTTGGTGAGCGTGGGAGAAAACGTGTCGTGCTCCCATCGTTTTGAACCGTCGGGCGCAACCAGGTAGATCCGTCCGTCGCCGGCGGCGAAAACGATGTTGCCCTCGGTGGTGATCGAAGGACTGGTGGCCCGGGCGAGCAGAGTGGGGAAACGCCAGCGGTTGGTGCCGCTCAGCGACCAGGCTTCGAGCACGCCCGCATCGGTGGTGAGGTAGATGGTGTCGCCGGCGGTCCGCGCCAGACCTTCCACCAGTCCGGTCGTGGGCTTACGCCAGAGCTCCCGGCCAGTCGGGCTTACGCAGACGAGCTGGTTGGCCTGGCCGAAGTAGAGTGCGCCATCGTCGGCCACGACGATCTCGGTGCTCGCGGCGCCATCCAGCATCCACACCAACGCTCCGGCGCGGTTGCGGCACTGAAGCCCGCCGGGGTTTCCGCTGGTGAAGATGTTTCCCGATGGCCCCAACGCCGGCGGCCTTCCGTCCGAGCCGCCATCCTGGCTCCAGTAAACTTTCGGCGGCAGCAGCACGGTGATCAGCGCCGGTTCCGAGACCGCCTGCCCGCCGCCGTTGGCCACGCGCGCCGAGTATCTCGCCGACATCGCCGGCGTGGTGTTCTTCAGGGTCAGCGTGGCGTTCGTTTCCTGGACCATGGCTCGGCCATCCTTGAACCACTGGAAGTTCAGCGGCGGCTGCCCAAGGGCTTCGACCGTCAGGTTGACCGTTTCGCCGGGGCCGATGGTCGCCGGCGCTGGCGACGAAACGATTTGCGGCGCGGCTCCCACGGCGGCGACCCGGATGCGGGCGCTGGGCGTCACCGCCGATGCCCCGACCTGGTCCACCACCCGGGCGTTGACGCCGAGAACCCCAACGGGTGGGCGAACCCAGTCGAACTCATACGGTGCGTCCGCGTCGGTCCCGACCACCGTGTCACCGAGGCGAAACTCGACGCGCGCGATGGCTCCGTTCGGCGAACTCGCGGTGGCCGCGAAGCGGATCGTGTCCGACTGCAAGAACGAGGCGCCGTTCGTCGGATTGGCCAACGTGACCTGGGGCAGCAGCGCCCCGCGGCCGGTCTGGCGTGCGTCTCGGTTAAACTTGGGCCACTGCCCGGCGGCCAGCGGTGAACTTCCCGGAATCGCATACAGCTTGTCGTCGCAGACCGCATACACGCTGCCGTCCGCTCCGATGGCAACCGAACTGCCGTTGCGTCCCTCGGTGGCCGCGGCCCAGCGTTTGTATCCGCTGGGAAAGAGCGCGTAGATGTTTCGGTCATGAGCGGCGAAGTAGATCGTGCCATCTGCCGCCACCGCCGGTGTGCCCGAGAGGGCGTCGCCCGTCTTGAACGCCCACCGGCGCTGTCCGGCGGGTGACACGGCGTGGAGGTTCCCATCCTGAACGCCGTAGTAGATCGTGCCGTCCGGGCCGACGACGGGCGAACCCCCGAGGCTGCCGCTCGCGGACTTGTATTCCCAGACCTTCTGTCCGGCCGGGGTCAGCGCGAAGAGGGAACCGAGCGACGAAACGAAATAGATCGTGCCGTCATCGGCCAACGCGGGGGCCGCGGAAATGGAGCCGGGAACCGGAAAACGCCATCGCTCGGTGCCGTCGGGATTCACGCACAGCAAATTGCCGGAATTGGAGCCGACGAGGATTGCGCCGTCGGCCGCAATCGCCGGGAAGACCGAGTTGAGCGGATCGCCGGTGGCAAGCTCCCAGCGCTTGGTTCCATCGGGGTTGATGGCGTAGAGCCGCTGATTTTCGCTGCCGAAATAGATCGTGCCGTCGCGGCCGATGGCGGCGCCGCCCAGGTTCCGGCCGCCGGCTTCAAACTCCCATCGCTTGGTGCCGGCGGACGTCACGGCGACCAACCGGCCATTGGAACGCGTGGCCACAATGTCGCCGTTGTCCGCCACCGCCGGCCAACTGAGGGGGTAGTCGGAATCCTGGTAAACCCAGCGGGCCGATCCGTCCGGGTTCAGGGCGACCAGCTTGTGGTCGCCTGGGCCGGGCGTGAGGTAGATCGTTCCGTCCACTCCCAGCGCGACCGAACTCAGGACGCTGGACCCGGCCGCAAACGTCCACTTGGGCGCTGGGGCGCTTCCCGGCGTGATAACCTGGACCGTCACCGGCGCCGAAGTTGCCTTGCCGCCCACATTGTCGATGGCGACCGCGCGGAAGGCGAATTCCCCTGCCGGCGCTGCCATGGTGGACCATTGGAACGGGGCGGCGTCAGCCGAGCCCAACCATTGGCTGTCGCGATAGAAGTCCACGCGAATGACCTGCCCGTCCGCATCGCTGGCGGTGGCCGCCACGGTAAATGGCTGCCCCAACGTCAATGAGCCCGGAGCGGGTTCGGTCACGCTGACGAGGGGCGGTTGGTTGCCCGGCGGTGGGAGCATGACCACGGTCCGGCGCACGGGAGTGCTCAGCTTGCCGTCAGCATCCACGGCCACGGCTTCCAGTTGGTAGGTGTCGGGAAAGACGTCCGTCCAAGCGAACTCGAACGGTGCTACCGTCAGTTCCGCCAACGGCTCGCCGTTCGCGCTGAGCCGGATGCTGGCCACCGGTCCTTCGGCATCGTCGGCCGTGACACCGATCGGAATGGTCGACCCGAAGTTGAACTCAGCGCCGTCGGCTGGGGTGGCAAAGGCCACCGTCGGTGGGTGATTGAGCGGGACACTCCAGCGGGCCAGGTCCGTTGCCCGCCGGGTGCCTGCGGTGGTGAACGGCCCGCCGACCCAGAGGTTCGTTGAACCGGCGGCCAGGCTGGTGACGAAGGCGGAATTTCCGTCCACCCCGCCGCCGACATCGTGCCACGAGCCATGATTCCACTCTGCCAGTCCACGGACCGCGGTGGCTCCAATCGTCGAGAATTCACCGCCCAACTCCAGCCCGCCATCCAGCCAGGCCAGCGCCCGCACCGGTCCGTTCGGTGCGCCGCCCGGCTGACTCCAAGTTTCGGCCCCAAGGCGCCACCGGGCGAAATGGGAAAAGGCATTCTCGCCGGCGCGCTCGAAGTTGCCGCCCACCAGCAGTTCGCCCTCCGCCACGGTGAGCGCATGAACAATCGCCTGCCGGCCGGGAATCGAAACGCCGCCACCGAGATCTTCCCACGCGGAACCGTCCCAGCGCGCCAGGTTGTTGACCGCGACGCCACCCGCGCGGTCGAACGTGCCGCCGACGTAGAGCATGCCGTCCGCCCAGGCCATCGCCCGGACGGTGCCGGCGACGCCGAAATAGCGGATCCCTTCGCCGAGCGCGAACCAGCGCGAGCCATCCCACCGCGCGATGCCCAGCGCGTTGACGCCACCCACCCGGGTGAAAATTCCCCCGGCGAAGACATTGCCGTTGGTGGTCGGCAGCACCGCGAACACGGTGCCTTCGCCATTCACGCCGCTTCCCAGTCCCAGCCACGCCGAACCGTTCCAGCGGGAAATCCGGCGGCCGCCACGCGAAAACTCGCCGCCGGCGTAGATCAGGCCGTCCGGCCCGTAGGCGAGCGCCAGCGCCGGTTTGTCGAAGCCCGAGCCCAACGTTTCCCAGCCGGCGCCATTCCATCGGGCGACCCGTTCCACTGGTTTCCCGCCGGCCGACGTGAACAAACCACTCACGACCGCTTCACCCTCTTTCGCCGCGACCGCGGTGACCCGGGGCGGCTCGCCGCCGGCCAGGGAGGCGTCGAGCGACTGCCAGGCCGAACCATCCCAGCGGGCCACGTTGAACACGGTGGTGGCGCCGGCCCGGGTGAAGTTGCCGCCGGCGAACACGGCATCGGCCCGCACCGCCAGCGTCCGGACCGCGTTGGGATTGCCGCCGCTCAAACCGCTCCCGAGCGCCTCCCAGGCGGAACCCGTCCACGCCGCCACACCGGCCGCGGAAATCCCGCCGGCCGTGGCAAACGCACCCGCCCGCCAGCAGGCGATTTCCCTGCGGTGCCAGCGCATTGACCTCGCCGTTGACCCCGGCGCCCAGTGCGGACCATTGCGTGCCGTTCCAGCGCGCGAGGTTCGCCACGCTGGTCGTTCCGGCCTGGGTGAAGGCACCTCCGGCGACCAGTTCGCCGCCGAACCACGCCAGGGCCTGCACCGGCCCGTTCGCACCGCCACCCACCTCCGTCCAGGCGGTGCCGTCCCACCGGGCCAGGCGGCGGACCGGTTGGGCCCCGGCCTGCTGGAAGGTTCCGCCCGCGTAGAGCGTTCCGTCCGGCGCGATCAGCAGGGTGCTGACCCGATCGTTGTCACCGTTGCCCAAGCCGGAGCCCAATGGGGTCCAGGTGGCTCCGTCCCAACGGACGATGTTGGTCGCCGCCACGCTGCCGGCCCGGCGAAAGCGCCCGGCCGCGTAAAGCGTTTCGCCCGCCGCGGCGAGGGCGTAGACCTGTCCTTGAACGCCGGCCAGCGGACCGGCGCCGAGCGGGTGGAGGGCCTGGCCATCCCACCGGGCAAGGCCGTTGAGGATCACGCCGGCCGACGAGCCGCCAAACTCGCCGCCGAGGAACGTGTTGGTGCCGATGGTCACCGCGGCGAAGACCGGGTCCGGCACTCCGTCCGGATCCGTTTTGGGAACCGTTGACCAGGTATCCTGTTTCCAGGCGGCAAGGTGTTTTGGGCTGCCGACATTGCCGCCGAAACGGCCACCGACGATCAACGTGCCGTCGGGCCGCGACGACAGCGCCAGCACTTCCTGATCAATGCCGGGACTGGTCCAACGCGTGTCCCATTCCCCGGCCAGTGAGTCCGGCAACTCGGCCGGGAACGCGACCATTGCGAGGGCAAGTCCTGGGAGGTGCCGGCCAAGCCGGCGGAGCGGTGAAAGGCACATCGGGGAAAGTTGGTTTGGGCGAGCTTCGCCGGGAGGGTCCCGTTGTCCACCGGCGAATTCCCGGTGTTGGGGCTGTGCCAGCGTCTCCCGGAGAGTTCCGGCAAAGGTGTGCCGGATGCGGACTTTTAGCCGGGCTGAAGGGCCGGACGTATCCGCGCACTGCCCCGGAGATTCAACCGGTGGACTCCCTCGTGTCCACTCGCCCCGCAAGCGCTGAAGGGAAAAGTGCCTTGCTGAAAAGCTGCCCCAATGGGAAGCCGGCTCAGGGCACGCGGGTGACCTGAATCCGCTTCAGGTCGGAAATGCCGAGGTCGATCAGCTCGGCATTGAGATACAGCTCGGTCTTGGGCGGTTTCTCGCCCTCATACTTCACGCCGGCCCGGGCCCGCGTGACGTCGTCCAACGCCAGTGCGTCCAGCGCCACGAGGTCGCGGCTGAACCGCAGTTCGTTCAGCGCCAGCGCGTAGTGCAGCATGGGTTGGTCCTCGCCGCGGTATTGGCAGATCAGCGCGTCGCTGACGCCCAGGACCACACGCGGCATCAGGTCGTCGAGGGCGCAGATGTCCGGCACCGCCTCGGCCAGGAGCGCCCCGTCGTTCAGGAACCGCAGGGTGTTGTCCACGCTGCCGCCTGCGAGGCTCGCCAAATGGCCGTTCACGGCGGTCACGCTGTGGCTCAGCACCGGCGCGATGCTCACCACCTTGGTGATTTTCCGGGTCAGCAGCCGGGTCACGTGCGACTTGCGCCCGACCTTCACCTTGTCGGTCCGGTCGAATTCCAGGTCACCCGCCACCAGCCGGCCCAGCACGGGCGATTCGTAGAACTTTTCCGGGTCCCACCCGGCGGTGGCCGCCGCCTCGCACTGCACGCCGAGCTCGGCGGCGAGCTGATACCAGCCGGCGGGGCGCAGATCGACCTCACGCTTGTCCCAGATCACAATCCGGTCGGCCGGATGCCCGCTCGCGAGCAGCGTCTCGACGAACGCCCGCACCACGGCCGGCCGCGTGCCGCTCAGGGCGCCGGGCGCCGACACGATCTTGAAACCGACCACGTCGTTGCTCTGAACCAGCGTTCGCCACGCCGCCGCGGTGTCCGCGGACCCGGTGAAGGCCTTCAGGCCGCGTTCGACCATCGACCGCACCACCCTGGCCTCCGGTTGGAAGGCGACGACCGCCGCGGAATCATGAACCGTCGTCACCAGGGCGCGGGCCGCGTTGGTTTCGCCCTCCGCGATGGCCCGGGTCCCGAGCAGGAGGAAGCCGAGCAGGAAGCCCCAGCCTTTCGCGAATGATTTTTCCCGGACGTTGACCATGCGTTGCGCGCCTAGGATGGCGGGCGACAGCCCCGGACGCAAAGCGGGACCGTGCCGTTCAATCCCTTTCGCCCGGTGCCGGCGTCCCGCCCCGTCAAGTTCCGGCCGTTTGGGCCGATAAGCGTTCGGGAACCGGCCGAATCGATCGCGCCGGCCCGCCCGCATGTTGCAGCCGACCAGTTCACTGGGTGACCCGTTTCCGCCGGCGTCCCTGCCCCCACCGGGCGGCACGCCCCCGGCGACGTGGCTGCTGTTTGACCGCGCCGGCCGGTGCGTGGACGGACTCATTGCGAACCCCGCGCAGTTGCCGTCCGGCGTGACCACTTTCCTCGGCCTGCCATTCCAGCAACTGCTGCCGCCGGCCGTCGTGCCGCTGGCCGAAGGCCTCTGGGCCACGCTCAATGCCGGCGGCCGGCCCGGCCCGGTGGTCTGCGCCCAGGAATCGGCCCACGACCTTGGCCGGACCGAGATCACGCTCAGCCCGGGCACCAACCACCAGGTCCTGGTGCACCTGCGTTCCGTTTCCGCCCACGAAGCCGGCGGCGGCCGGGCGGACCCCTTGCATCGCCGGCTGCAACTCGCCGCCCAGGCGGCCCAACTGGGCGTCTGGGAATGGGAAATCGCCGGCAACCGCATCACGTGGGACCCCGGCATGGCCAACATCTACGGCCTGCCGGACCACGGGGCGAATCCCGCGGATTGGCAGTGGGAACGTTGGGCGCTGGCCGAAGACCAGCCGGCAGCCAAGGCCGCCCTCGACCGCGCACTCGCGGACCCCCTGGCCACCCGCTTCGCCCAGTCCTTCCGCATCCGGCGGCCCGACAGCGAACTGCGCTGGGTCCGGAGCCACGGCGTCATCGAGCGCAACGGCTACGGCCGCGCGGTCCGGGTCACCGGCATCAATTCTGACGTCACCGAGGAACGCGCGCTGCAGGACCGCCTCCAACGCGCCTCCGCCCGCCTGGAAATCGCGACCGGCGCCATGGCGTTGGGCGTCTGGGAACTGGACCCCGGCACCGGCCTGGAAACGTGGGACGACCGAATGCTGGCGCTGTTCGACGTGCCCCGCGCGGAGTTCACCACGGCC
>JBIIUN010000509.1:0-3401 GCA_044339945.1 Kapaibacterium sp. (SeqCode) | reverse complement strand
CGTGTCGACGGCGACGGTGACGGTGTGGCGGCGCGGCGGCACCAGCGTGACCAACACGGTCGACTACGCCTCCACCACCAACGGCACGGCGACGGCGGCGAGCGACTTCACGGCTCCGTCCGGCACGCTGACCTTCAGGGCCGGGGTGACGAACCTGAGCTTCACGGTCGCGATTCTCAACGACACGAACATCGAGAGCGACGAAACCATCACGCTGGCCCTCAGCAATGCGTCCTCCGGCACCGTGCTCGCCTCCAGCAACACGACGGCGACCATCACCATCAAGGACACGGACAGCCTGTTCAACTTCTCGCTGACGACCAACAACGTTGCCGAGAACGCCGGCACCGTAAGCCTCACCGTGACGCGCACCGGCGGCACCGCCGGTCCGGCCGGGGTTACCTACACGACCGCGGACGGCACGGCGACCAATGCCCTGGACTACACCGCCGTCACCAAGGCGCTGAGCTTCAAGGCGGGTGAAACCAACAAGGTCTTCACGGTAAAGATCCTTAACGACACCACTGTCGAGACGAATGAGACCTTCACGGTGACCCTGTCCGCGCCGACCGTGGAAGGGCAGCTCGGCACCAACAACGTGAGCACAGTCACCATCACCGACAACGACGGCGGCGGCGATGTGCCCGACAACCATGTGCTGACGATTACCTATCTCGATGACGGCACCCGCCTCCTCAAGGTGGTTGGCGACCTCCGGAGCAAGGTGACCATCGAGGGCTCCAGCGACTTCGTGCAATGGAGCGCGCTCACCCAGGTCGAACTGACCAGCGGCACCGCGGAATGGATTGACGCCGACACCTCGAGTGAGGCTTCCACCGCTTACCGCATCTGGGTCATGCCCAATGATTAGGCGCGCAGCCCAAGCGTGACGGACTGGCCGCCGGCGAGGTAAGCCCTCCCGGCGGCCAGATGTTTTCCGGGAAGCTGGTTCGAAACGAAGTCGTTCCGGCTGGTCAGTTCGCCGGCGATTCTCCGGGCGGCGCGGACAGGATGCCCTTGGCCCCCGGCCGTCTCTCCGTCACGCTCGCCAGCCGATGAAGCAAAAGGGAATCGTTTATCTCGTGGGTGCCGGTCCCGGTGACGCCAGCCTGCTGACCATGCGTGGGGCCGAACTGCTGGCCGTGGCCGACGTGGTGGTGTCCGACGCCTTGGTGAACCCGGAACTGCTCCGCCTGGCGCCGGCAACCGCCGAGATCGTGGTCCGGGCCCAGGGCGCCGCCGATCATCCGGTGTCGCAGGAAGAGATCAGCCAACTGCTCGTCGCCAAGGCCAAGGAAGGCAAGACCGTGGTTCGCCTCAAGGGCGGCGATCCCTACGTGTTCGGCCGGGGCGGCGAAGAGGCCGAGGAATTGGCGGCCGCCCACATTGCCTTCGAAGTGGTCCCCGGAGTCTCCTCGGTCACCGCGGTGCCCAACTACGCCGGCATTCCGCTCACCCATCGGGATTACTGCTCCAGTTTCCAGGTCATCACCGGCCACGAGAACCCCGAGAAATCAGGCCCGGTGGTGGACTGGGCGCAGGTTGCCCGGACGGCGGGCACCAAGGTGGTCCTCATGGGTGTGAAGCAGCTGCGCCAGATCACCGGCCAACTGCTGGCCCACGGGCTGGCGCCCAAGACGCCGGTTGCGGTCATCCGCCGCGGCACCACGGGGCAGCAGAAGACCGTGGAAGGAACGCTCGCCACCATCGCCGACCTGGTCGAAGCGGCCAAGCTGACCGCCCCGGCCATCACGGTCATTGGCGAGGTCGTGGGTTTGCGGAAGAAGCTGAACTGGTTCGAACATCGCCGGCTGCTCGGGCAGCGCATCGTGGTGACGCGCACCCGGGAACAGGCCAGCCAATTGACCGGCAAGCTCGCCGCGCAGGGCGCCGAGGTCCTGGAGATTCCGACCATCAAGATTGTCCCGCCGACCAATCATGGTCCGTTGATCGAGGCGATGACCGGCCTGGGGGAATACGACTGGCTGGTCTTCACGAGCCCCAATGGCGTCACCGCGTTCTTCGACTACTTCTTCAAGGCGTTCGACGACGTCCGCTCCCTCGGGTTGCTGCGCCTTGCCGCCGTCGGTCCGGCCACCGCGGCCATGCTCAAGGAATTGCACCTGCGGGTGGACGCGATACCCGAGGAATACGTGGCGGCCAAGATCGCCAAGGCGATTTCGGCGCAGGAAAACATCGAGAACCTGCGGGTCCTTTGCCTGCGGGCCGAAGTCGCCCAACCCGAACTGGTGGCCAAGCTGGAAGAACTCGGCGGCATCGTGGACGACATCGCCTGCTACCAGACGGTGCCGGAGACGGAGGACCGCACCGGCGCCGCGGCCCGACTGGTCGAGGGCGGCGCCGACTGGGTAACGTTCACGAGCGGTTCGACCGTGGAAAATTTCCACGCCCGCTTTGACCTGCCCAAGCTGCTGAAACAGTTCCCGCAACTGAAGACGGCCTCAATCGGTCCCGAAACCAGCAAGGCCCTCGGGGCGTTGGGAGTCGAGCCGACCGTGGAAGCCAAGCCCCATCACCTCGACGGGTTGGTCAGCGCCATCGAGCATCACGTGGCCAAGGCCGCCAAGTCGCGGGGCGATTGAATCCGCGGGGCCGGCGAACGGCCGGGCCGGCTCAGAGCAGGTCCACCGCCCGGTGCAGTTCCGCATCGGTGTTGTAATAGTGCGGGCTGAAGCGGATCCAGTGGCGGCCGTCCCGCGTCTGCCGCAGGGAAGACACGATGCGGTGGCTGTCCAGTTTGGCGTGCAGCGCGGGCAGGTTGTCACCGGCCCGGGTAAAGGTGACGAGGCCGCTGTTGTTCTCGATCGGCAGTTCGAGATTCAGCACTTCATAGCCTTTCGCGTCGATCGCCTGGGCCAGCCAGGCCCGCTTGCGCGCCAGTTCGGCGGCCACGTTTTCCTGGCCAATCTCCTCCAGCAGGGCGAAGGCGGCCCGCAGGCCCGCGAGCCCGACCAGGTTGTGCGTGCCGGCCTCGTAGCGCCGGGCGTCGTTGCGGAATTCGAGCGAGTCCTGCGCCACGAAGCCGGGACACTTCACGTTGTGCCAACCATGCACCAAGGGGCGGAGGAAGGGCTGCACCTCGCGCCGCACATACATGATGCCGGCGGCGCACGGGCCGAGCAGCCACTTGTGGGCGTCGGCGGCCATCAGGTCGAAATGCGGCGCCAGCGTCGGAAACGCACCGAGCGTCTGGATACCGTCCACGCAGAACAGGACGTTCTGGCTGCGCAGCCACTTGCTGATGGCCTCGAGGTTGAGCCGCCAGCCGCCGAGGAAGTGGCAGCTCGCGAGGGCGACGACCTTGGTGTTGGTGTCGACGGCGAACTGGATGTCCACGAGCCGGATTTTGCCGACGCCCTTGGCGGGCACGTAGCGGATCT
>JBIIUN010000508.1:0-3413 GCA_044339945.1 Kapaibacterium sp. (SeqCode) | reverse complement strand
GGTCGGTGTCTATCCGCTGCTCAAGAACAAGCCCGAGCTGGTGGCCAAGGCGAAGGAAGTCTTCCAGCTGCTGCGTGGCCACATGCTCGCGCTCTACGACGAGACGGGTTCCGTCGGCAAACGCTATGCGCGTCAGGACGAGGCCGGCACGCCCTTCGGCGTGACGATCGACTTCGACACGCTGGGCGAGAAGCCGGAGTTGCTGAACACCGTGACCGTCCGCCACCGCGACGACGGCGCGCAGGAGCGTGTGCCGATCGGCGAGCTGCTCGCGTGGCTGCAAGCGCGGGTGAAGTAGGCCGCGCATCGTGCCGCCGGCTTCCAGCCGGCGGCGCAGCGATCCTTGGATGCCCGAAGCGAACCGCCCCGGGCATCTTCCCGTGACCCAACCGAAGCCGACTAAGCCGCGAGTAACGACGCCTCAGTCATTGCGGAGCGGAAATGTTGTGGGTCGCCGGTTCCGCCGGCTGGAAGCCGGCGGCACTTTGGAAAGTCAAAGCTGCGGAACACCGTGACCGTCCGGCAGCGCGACGACGGCGCGCGGGTGCAGGTGCCGATCGGCGAGTTGCCCGCGGGGCTGCAAGCGCGGGTGAAGTGAGGCGGAGCAAAGTGCTGCCGACGTCTCGCCGACAGGGGGGCGGATTGGGAAACTGTCCCCCGGGTGACTCCCTCGCCCTGCGAGGCACGAGCGGGGAGAGGGTGGGGGAGAGGGGCCATCCCGACCGGGCGCAGCGCCTCCTCTCCCCGGCCCTCTCCTCCGCTCCGAGCGGAAGAGAGGGAGTTCACCGGGCGGATTTTGGGGCAGTGTCCAGACGCGTCGGCAGAGATTGCGACACTGGGCGTGGACTTGCCGCGTGATGTCAGGCAGTTCCTTCCCGGGGGTGATTCGTCGATTTCCTCGGATCCGAGGCGGGACGAATTGCCCGGGAACAGCGTGCCGGGAACAGCCAGTTTGGCTACGCTGCCGGCGAGAAGCCGACTGCACGAAAACAGACCGCCGACCGCATGAGCAAGAAATCGCCAAAGATTGCCGCGTTGATCGCGGAATTGCACGGGCAGGGGCATGACGCGCACTACCTGGGTTACTTCGCGTGCTTCAACCGCCAGCTTTTCTACGAGGCGCACGACGTGCTGGAGGAATTGTGGCTGGCCCAGGGAAAGACGGGCCCGAACTACGCCTTCTACAAGGGGCTCATCCAGTTGGCGGGCGCCTTCGTGCACCTTCAGAAGAACCGGCTGCGTCCGGCCGTCGCCCTGTTCAACCTCGCCGAAACCAACCTGCGGAAATACCCGGCCGTGCATGAGCATTTGGACCTGCCGCCGGTGCTGTTGTTGATCGCGGACTGGCGCGGGCGGATCGAGGCGGAAGGCTTTGCGGTGAACCCCTTGCCGCTCCGCGAGCCGCCCCGGCTGACGTTGCCGGCGTAGCGGGTGGCGCGAGCAGCGCGGCGGACTGGAAAGCCCGCGCTCCCGGCAGGAGCGGCCCGCCGCGCACCGGTCCGGACCTTGTTCGCGGACGGCGGTCCGGTTGCCGGCACAGTTTCGTTTTGCGTTTTGCGGCGGCTATCCCCGGTAATCGCGCCCGCTGATTTGATGAAAGAACTGTTTCCGCCGACTCCCGCGCCGATCGTCCACAACCAATACGACGAAGTCCGCGAACTCTTCACCCGCTACGTCGTGCCCAGCTACGGCCGTTTCGAGCTGGCGTTCAGCCATGGCGCCGGCAGCTACGTCTGGGATGTCACCGGCAAGCGTTACCTCGACCTCGGCGGCGGCATCGCGGTGACGGCGCTCGGCCACGCGAACCCGGAGATCACCGAGGCGCTGATCGAGCAGTCGCGCCGGCTGGTCCACGTCTCGAATCTCTACTTCCACGGACCGCAGGGCCGCCTGGCGCAGCACATCGTGAAGCACCTCGCGCCGGGCAAGGTCTTCTTCTGCAACTCGGGCGCCGAGGCCAACGAGGGGCTCTACAAGGTCGCTAGAAAGTTTGGCCACGACGAAGGCCGCTTCGAGGTGATCACCGCGATCAACTCGTTCCACGGGCGCACGCTCGGCGGCATCGCGGCGACCGGCCAGGACAAGGTGAAGAAGGGCTTCGAGCCGATCATGCCGGGCTTCCGGCACGTCCCGTTCAACGATCTCGACGCCATTCGTGAAACCATTTCGCCGGCCACCGTCGCGGTGCTGATCGAAGGCATCCAGGGCGAAGGCGGCATCACCCCGGCGCGGGCGGATTACCTGCTCGGCCTGCGGCGGCTCTGCGACGAACGGAAGCTGCTGCTCCTCGTGGACGCCGTGCAATGCGGCCACTTCCGGTCCGGTCGGTTCCAGAGCTTCCAGCGCGTGCTGGAGGACGTGGAAGGCGCGGCCGGTTTCCTGCCGGACGGCGTTTCCATGGCCAAGTCGCTCGGCGGCGGTTTCCCCATCGGCGCCTTCTGGCTGCGCGAGCCGTATCAGGACCTGCTCGGTCCCGGCACCCACGGCACGACATTTGGCGGCACGCCGCTGGGCTGCGCGGTGGCGAACAAGATTTTCGAGGTCATCGAACGCGATGGTCTCGCAAACAACGTCCGCACGCTCGGCGCCTGGCTGAAGGGCGAACTCGACCGCCTCGGGCAGGCCTATCCGAACGTCGTGAAAGGCGGCCGTGGTCTCGGCTTCATGCTGGGCCTGGAATTGCAGCCCAAGGAAAAGATCGCCGCGTTTGCCGGCAACGACCGTGCCGCCAGCATGCAAATGGCCGATCGCCTGCACGAAGCCGGCTTGCTGCTGATTCCCAGCGGCATGCAGATCGTCCGCCTATTGCCGGCCTACAACCTCACGCGGCACCAGGCAGAGGAGGGGATTGCGATTCTGGAGTCCGTGGTGCGGAAGCTGGCGGCCTAACGCTTTGCGGGATGTGGCGGCGACCGTGCTGCTCGTTCCTCACGCGCGGCGTCGGGCGCGCCACCAGGTGGCGCCGGCGAGGGCGGCGAGGCCGAGGCCGGCGGCCCAGGTGCCGGCTTCGGGGATGGGCGAGACGCTGTCCTCGCCGGTGAGGGTGAAGCTCCAGCTCACCAGTTGCATGGTGCCGCCGGCCGAGAGGTCGCCGAGGTTCAGGCGCCAGTCGCCGTTGCCGGCGCCGCCGTTGAACGCGCTCAGCATCGCCGGGCGCAGGGTGTCGGTCGGGCCGGTCCGGCCGTCGGGCTGGAAGGTGCCGGTGAGCACGCCGCTGATGAAGGACTGGTTATGGATGTCCGTGAGGGCCGGATCGCCGGGCGGCGCCTGGTCACGCAGGGTGATCTGCCAGCCGTCGTAGCCGAAGCCGAGCGGGTCGCCGCCGCTCACACCGACGCGGTTGAGCAGCACGGCCGAGGGATCGCTGACGGTGGGGGCGACGCCCACCGGGCTCCGGAGGAACGAGGCAAACA
>JBIIUN010000505.1:0-3417 GCA_044339945.1 Kapaibacterium sp. (SeqCode) | reverse complement strand
GCGGCCTGGGACCCGCACCGTGGCGAGTGGTTCAACGTGTTCGGCGCCGAGGACCGGCGCGGCGGCGAGTGGGGGCACTGGACCGGGCGCGGCATGAACTGGAACTCCATGTGCGCCGACTGCCACAACACCGGCCTGCGGAAAGGCTACGACCTGGCGACCGACACCTACGCGACGACGATGGCCGAACCCGGCGTCGGTTGCGAAGCCTGTCACGGGCCGGCCAAGGCCCACGTCGAATGGCGTCGGCAACATCCCGCCACGGCGGAGCGCGATCCGACCCTCGCCAAGCTCTCGCCCGACCGGATGCTCGACACCTGCGGAACCTGCCACGCGCGGCGGGCCGAGCTGACCGGGCGCTTCCGGCCCGGCGACGCCTTTACGGAACACTTCGCGCTCGCGACGGTGGACGAGTCGGAGAACTACTTCCCGGACGGCCAGGTGCGCGAGGAGGACTACGAGTTCGCCTCGTTCCTGGGCAGCCGGATGCATGCCGCCGGCGTGCGCTGCGGTGACTGCCACCAGCCGCATTCCGCGAAGACCTTGCTGCCGGGCAACGCGCTCTGCCAACGCTGCCACGCCGGCGGGCTCAACCGTGCGCCGGTGATCAACCCGCTGACGCACACGTTCCACCGGGCCGACAGCGCCGGTTCGCAGTGCGTGAACTGCCATATGCCGCAGACCACGTTCATGCAACGCCACCGGCGGCACGACCACGGCTTCACGATCCCGGATCCTTGGCTGACCGAGGAACTTGGCGTGCCAAATGCCTGCAACCGCTGCCATGCCGACCGGGACACCGCCTGGGCCAAGGCCGCCGCCGAGCGCTGGTATGGAACCCGCCTGGACCGGCCCACACGCCACCGGGCCCGCGTGATCGCCGCCGCCCGCCGCGGCGAAGCGACGGCGGTGGAACCCTTGCTGTCCCTCCTGAAAACGAATGCCGCCCCGTTCTGGCAGGCCGTCGCGGTGCGCCTGCTGGAGCCGTGGATTCAGGAGGCGCCGGTGCAGGCGGTTGTCGTGCCGTTGGCCGGCCACCCGGACGCCTTGGTTCGCGCCAACGTCGCCCGGGCGCTGGAACCGCAGGCCGAGGCCGACGGCCCGGGCCGGCGTCCGCTGGAACAACTCGTCACGGACCCGGACCGCAGTGTTCGCATCGCGGCCGCGTGGGGTTTGCGCGCGACGTTGGCGCCTGGATCGCCGGCCGGCCGGGACCTGTTGCAGTCGTTGGCGATGCAGGCGGACCAACCGCTCGGGCAGATGCGCCTCGGGCATTTTCACGTCGCCCGCGGCGACGCGGCGAAGGCCCTGGAACATTTCCGGCGGGCCGTGGCGTGGGACCCGAACTCACCGCCGTTGCGCCGCGAACTGGCGGTGGCGCTCAGCCAGGCCGGCGACGCGGCGGGCGCGGTCGCCGAGCTGGAGGCGGCGGCGAAGCTCGATCCCACCGAGGCGGAATTCCGATTCTTGCTCGCGCTGGCCTTCGCAGAAATCGGCCGGGCGGAGCGGGTGATCCCGGAACTGGAGGCCGCGCTGAAACTGAATCCGCGCCACGCGCGGGCCGCCTACAACCTCGGTTTGGCCCGCCAGGAACGCGGCGACAGGCACGGGGCGATTGAGGCGTTGCTAAAGGCGGAGGCGGCCGAGCCGCGTGATCCGCGGATTCCATATGCCCGCGCCACGATCCACGCGCAGTTGGGTGAACGCGACGCGGCGCGGACGGCAGCCCGCCGGGCCATTGAGCTTCAGCCCGGCTGGGCCGAGGCAGAACGGCTGCTCCAATCGCTGTCGCGCTGAGAGAGAGACGCCCCGGCGGCGAGCCAGTGGAAAGCGGGGAAACCGACGGCGACGGGGTAACGCATCCCTTCACCTGGCCCGCTTCCCGTAAGTGTGGCGACACCGCCGGGGCTGACAGCCACGCGTGGGGCGCGGGCTGATGAGTGGGCATCGGCGGCGCCGGGGGCGAACTTGAGGCGAATGCGCGTTTGACGGCACCGGGCCAATTTTTCAGCGTCACGGCGATGCGCCCCTCCAACCTGCTGCCCCTCCTTCTGCTCGCGCTGCCGGCCAGTGCCGAAACGCTCACCCTCACGCCGGTTGCCGACACCGCGATGCTGTCGCTGAACCCCGAGAACAACTACGGCGCCCTGACTACCGTCCCCGTCGGTCCGATCGCCAAGCCGAACCAGTTTGCCCGGGCCTTGCTCCGCTTCGACGTGGCGGCAGCGCTTCCGCCCGGGGCCGTGGTCACCAACGTCACGCTCACGCTGCGCATGACGAAGGAGGCGATCAACGGGCCCGCCGACACGGTGACCTTGCACCGCCTGCTGGTGGATTGGGGCGAAGGCGCGAAGGCGTCGGGCAACCACGGTTCCACCGCAACGGCCGGCGAGGCCAACTGGACGGCGCGCAAGCTCGGTTCGGCCAACTGGGCGGCGCCCGGCGCACAAAGCGGGACCGACTTCGCCGCCGCGGCCAGCGGGTCGCTGAACTGGAACGCGCCCGGCAGTTACACCTTCGCTTCGGCGGCGGGCCTCGTCGCCGACGTGCAAGCCTGGCTCGACAGTCCCACGCAAAACCAAGGCTGGCTGCTGAAGAGCGACCAAGAGTCCACCATCGGCGCCGCCAAACGGGTGGTGACCCGCGAAGGCTCCGCCGCCCAGCGGCCCCAGTTGGTCATCGGTTATTCGTTGCCGGCGCCGTTCGAGCCGACACTCACCGCGCCGCGGCTGATCGGCGACGCCCTCGAACTCCGTTACCCTCTCGCGCCCGGCAACACCTACGAACTGCGCGCGCTGGACGAGCCCGGGGCGGCCGGCTTCACGGTGCTCACGAATCATTCGGTCAAGTTCACCGCCATCGAGGCGACCTACGCCGAACCGGCCAGCGTGGCCCGGCGGTTCTACCAGTTGGTCGTCACCGGGCAGGTGGACTGATCCAATCCTGGCGGCGCCGCTTCACGGCACCGCGACGACCCGGAAGAAGTAGGGCAGCCGCGGATCCAGCGCGGGCAGCGAGGTGCTCAGCTCGGTGTCCTCCGCCCGGAGCGCGTCGCTGACCTTCACCCAGGTGACGAGGTCGTTGCTGGTTTCCAGCCAGTAGACCCAGCCCGGCGTAGTCGGCCAGGTGAAGCCCAACGTGCCGTTGGGCAGCGTCTCTGGCAGCGCCAGCGCCAGGCGGCTCTCGGCGTCGGTGGGATCGGTGCCGGAGCGCCATTCGTTGGCGTCGGTCACGCCGTCGCCGTCTTCGTCGCCCCGGCCGGTGAACCCGGCGGCGGCCGAGCCGAAGAAGGCCTTTTCCCAGAAGTCGCTGAGCGAATTCCGGTTCACGTCGGGGAAGCGGTAGTTGCCGGTGAAGACGAGCACGTTGGTGGCGCCGCCCAACGTGTTCGTGCGAGCCGACGGCGTGGAGTAGTAG
>JBIIUN010000090.1:0-12693 GCA_044339945.1 Kapaibacterium sp. (SeqCode) | reverse complement strand
CGGGGAGCTTCACGTCTTCAAACTGCGCCGCCATGCTAAGCGACTCGTAGTTACCCAAGCATAGCCTTCCTTTGGAACTTTGGATGTGGCCCGTGATTTGCCGAAAAGCATTCGTCAGCACGGCATCGCGTGAAATCTCGATTTGCCAGGTGCATTCCAAGCCAGTTCCCCAGATAAGCAATCGCCGCTCATCCATCTCTTCGATGAATCTCCGGCGAAGGACACCGAAGTCCCAGTCAGCCGAAACAAACGAGCGATAGGCATCCGGGTCGTATATCGCCAGGAATCCAGAATCATCTGTGACACTAAATCGCATTGTTGTTCAGCTGTAGAGCTCCTTAACTGCGCTTCCCTCATCGAGAATATGCGTCGGGCGGCCCTCGGGCGTGACGACCATCTTCTGCGGATCGATTCCCAGCGCGTCATAGACGGTCCAGCACACGTCGGCCGGACGCACGGGCCGTTCGGTGACGAAGGCGCCGTTCTTGTCGGTCGCGCCGATGATCTTGCCGCCCTGCACGCCGGCGCCGGCGAAGAGCATTGAGCCAGCCTGGCCCCAGTGATCGCGCCCCGCGTCCTTGTTCACCTTGGGCGTGCGGCCGAATTCGCCCATCACCAGCACGAGCGTTTCCTTGAGTGTGCCGCGGTCGTGCAGGTCGTTGAGCAGCGCGCTAAGGCCCTGGTCGAACTCGGGCAGCTTCTTGTCGAGGCTCTCGAAGATCTTCGCGTGATGATCCCAGCCGCCGTAGTTCACGGTCACGAAGCGCACGCCGCTTTCCACCAACCGGCGCGCGAGCAGACAGCTTTGCCCGAATTCGCTTCGGCCGTAGGTGTCGCGCAGCTTCTCGGACTCCTTCTCCAGCGCGAACGCGTTTTGCGCGTCGGGCGACAGGATCATGTCGGCGGCCTTTTGGGCGAACTCGTCGTAGGTCGCCATCTGGTCGTTGCCCTGGATGTGCGCTGACAGCGTGTCCACCGCCTGGAGCAGCGTGCGGCGGCGTTCCAGGATGGTGGGCGTCATCTGCGCCGGGCAGGCGAGGTCGCGGACCTTCCACGCCTTGTCGTTCGGGTTGCCCGCCTTGAACGACTCGTAACGGCCGCCCAACCACGCGCTCTTGCCGAGTTCCCAGGTGAAGCTCGGGTTCTTCGGCACGGCGACGTAGGGCGGCACCTTGCCGGCGAAGCCCGTCTCGTGCGCGACGATGGCGCCCATCGCCGGATGATCGCCGAAGGGCGTGCCGAACTTGCCCGACAGCACCCAGTTGGTCGCGGTTTCGTGATGGTCGTTGTCGTGCGCGCCCGAGCGGACCAGGCAGACCTTGTCCATCGTCTGCGCCATCTTGGGCAGCAGGTTGCCGACCTTGAGGCCGGTAACGTTGGTGCGAATCTCCGTGTATTTGCCGCGGATCTCTTCCACCGCGTCCGGCTTCAGGTCGAAGGAATCGTGATGTGAAATGCCGCCACCGAGGAACACGAGCAGCACCGACTTCGCCCGCGGCGCCTTGCGCGTGGCGGCATCGGCGGAACCGGCTAGGGCGCGTTCCCACGAAAGCACATTGGCGAGCGACAAGCCGAGCGGGGCCAGCGCGCCCACGCGCAGGAAGTCGCGCCGCGATACCCCGCTGCACAGAGCCGAGCGGTGGGAAGTAAGGGAGATGTCGAGCATAAGCCGGGGCGGTTCAGGAATCGCGTTGTCGCCAGTAGCCGGGTCTCCGGCTGCCGTGGGCGACAGCAAGAATGAAGGTTTCCGAATCCTTGGTCCGGTAAATCAGGCGATAGGGAAAGCGTTTGACCGCCCGACGCCTGCGACCGGCGGAGTCAACCCGTCCCAAGGTCGGTTGCCTGGCGATCTGCCGGGCAGCGAACTCCACGGCATCGAGGAACCGGCTGCCCAACCCGGGCTGGCGCGTTTCGTAGAATTGGGCGGCTTCAATCATTTCGGCCACGGCTTCGGGATGAAACCTCGCTTCGCTCATTGCTTTAGCGCGGCGCGCGCCCGGGCGAACGCTTCGTCAGCAGGGATCGTTTGCACCTGACCGCCTTCAAGCTCGACCCACCGACGATCCACGGTTTCGTTCCAAGCGGCCTCGACTTCTGGATCGGCCTTGGCTTCCAGATTGGTCGCCAGCCAGTCGGCTAGGAATGCCTGCGAGCTAGCTGGCAACTGGGCCAACTCGCGAGTGAGACGTTCGATTTCCACAGTCATGGGAGGAAACTGGTTCGGCTCCACCGAGCCTTCAATGGTTAAACGCGAACTCCTTGGTGTTGAGCAGGGCCCAGAACAGGTCGGGCAGCACTTCTTCTGGCTTGGCTTCGCCGAGTTGGGTGAGCACCCGCTCCGTTTCTGCGGCGCTGGGGCGGCGGCCGACGGTGACGAGGTAGAGTTCCTCGACGAGGCCCGGTTTGTCGGTGGCGAGCTTTGCGGACGTGAGCAGCGCTTTCAGACGGCCTTCGGGATGCTGGATCTTCTTGTTCATTTCATCGCCGTTCTGGAGGTGCAGCAACTGCGGGAGGGTCACGTCGCCGCTGCGTTCGCAGGCGCAGGCGGTCACGCGTTCGCTGCGGCCGAACAGCGTTAGGAAGTAGCTGCTGACCGTCGGCTCGGGCACCTGCACGGCGCGCAGGCCGACCGGGAATCCGTCGAACTTGTCGGGCACGCCCGTGGCGGCGCTGATGGCGTCGGCGATGACCTCGGCGGGCAGGCGGCGGGCGTAATAGTGCGAGTAGAAGCGCGTGTCGGTCTCGTTGCCGCGCACGGTGCGGGCGCTGAGCTGGTAGGTGCGGGAATTGAGGATCAGCCGCATGACGTGGTGCAGGTCGTAGCCGCTCCCGACGAACTCCCGGCTAAGCAGGGCCCACAGCTCGGGATTCGAGGGCGGGTTGCTGGCGCGGAGATCGTCCACGGGCTCAACCAAGCCGGTGCCGAGGAAGTGCTTCCACAGGCGGTTGATCATGGCGCCGGCGAAGTAGGGATTGTTCGTGGAGGTGAGCCAGTCGGACAACTGGGCGCGGGGATCGGTGTCGGCGGTGAACTGCATCGCCGTGCGGTCGAGCGGTTGGGCCTTCACGTCGCGCTTGGTGCGCGGTTGCCAGGCGCGGGGACCGCGCTGGCGGATTTCCTCGAGCTCACGTTTCTTGCCGGCGAACTCGCGCTGCCGGTCGCCGAATTCCTTGCGGGCGGCTTCGAGCTGCTTCGTGAGTTCAGGGGAGATGGAAGGACGCCCGCCCTCGCCCCGGCCCTCTCCACCGGGAGAGGGAGAAGCCAGTTGGCGCGCCGCCACATCCACAACGGCAGTGGCTGAGGACTGCGCGGCGTTGGCTCGAGAATCAGTCGGCGGAGTGAGCGCAGTCTTGTCTGTGGAGTTGTCAGCGGCAGGAGCGTTTCTCCCTCTCCCTGGGGGAGAGGGCCGGGGTGAGGGCGGGCGTTCATCACTCTCGTAACCCAGCGCCAGCAGCTTCGCCTCGGCTTCCTTCAGCTTCTTCTCCGCCTCTTCCAGACGTTGCACCCGCTCGCGCTCCTCGCGGCTCATGGTCAGCAGCGTGGTGGCGCCTTCCGCCGGACCTTTGCGATCCAGCGTCACGCGGTCGAAGAACGCGGCGAAGTGATAGAAGTCGTCCTGGGTGTATTTCTCCAGCGGATGATTGTGGCAGCGGGCACAGCCGATGCGCGTGCCCATGAATGCCTGCGCCACGGCGTCTGGCACATCGCTCTCGGTGGAGCGCTTTTCGCCGACGAGATAGATGTAGTAGCCGATCTCGGGATGGCTGACGGCGTCGCCGCTGGCCGTGAGCACCTCGCGGACGAGTTCGTGCCACGGCCGGTTGGCCGCGACCTGCCCGTGCAGCCAGCCGTGGAAGGCGCGGACGTTCTTCGCGCCGCGGACGTCGTGGTCGCGCTCCTTGCGGTTCTGGAACAGGTCGGCGAGCTGGAGCGTCCAGTAGTCGGCAAACTCCGGCCGGTCGAACAACGCATCCACGAGCTTGTTCCGCTTGTCCGGCGAACGATCCGCGACGAACTCCCGAACCTCGTCCGGCGTCGGCAGCGTGCCGAGCGTGTCGAGCATCGCGCGGCGCAGGAACGTCGCGTCGTCGCAGCGGGGCGACGGCGGGAGATTCAACGCGCGCAGCTTGGCGAAGACCGGCGCGTCCACCGGATTCTGGCCGCGGGTAAACTTCCACCCATCCACGGTGTTGGTGAACGGGATGGTGACCCGCACGACCTCGACGAGCCCTTGGAAGTGCACGCGGATGGCCGTCTCTCCGGGGCGGATGGCTTTCACCAGTCCGTCGGGCGTGACGGTGGCCACCGTCTGGTCGTTGGAGAAGAACTGGGCGAGCCAGGTGACGTCGCGGATGCGGCCATCGGGCCAGTGGGCGCGCGTGAGGAACTGCTGGGTTTCACCGGGACGCAGCGTGCGGCTGGCGGCCAGTGGGACGGGCATCTTGCCTGTCGCTCGGGCTTCCAGCCCGTGTTCTTGACTGGGGCTGGAAGCCCCGGAGACAGGCTGGAAGCCTGTCCCACTCAGGATTTCCAATCGGCTGGCATCGGCTTCCAGTTCCATCGGCACCGGTCCCGGCGCGCGGGCAGCGATCCAGTCGACGAGCGTGTGGTGGTAACGGGAACCCTCGGTGAAGCGAACCTTGCCCTCGTGCGGCACGGTGCCGAGCGGCTTGGTGACCAGCAGGGATTCCTCCGGGAAGGCGGGATTGATCCGCCGGCCGCCCACATCGTCCGTGAGCCAGCCGTAATCGAGTTCCGGCGCGTAGCCGCGGAGCGAGAGCTTGAAGCCGTTTTGGCCGGCGAGCTTGCCGTGGCAGGCGCCCATGTTGCAGCCGGCCCGGGTCAGCAGCGGCTCGATCTCCTGTCGGAACGACGGCGCGGCCTTCGTCGCGGCCTCGCGCACGGTGACGGCGACCCGGTTGGTCTGGTCATTCCATATCACCAGCACTTCGGCCGCACCGTCGCCGGCCGCCTGGACGACGCCATTGGTGCTGACCGTCAGCACATTCCGGTCCGTCGAGAGAAACCGGGTCTCGTGCGTCACATCGCACAACACCGCACCATCTTTCGGCGCCGAAACGATCAGTCCGTGCCGGTCGCCGGCCCCATGGAGAGCCAACCGCTCCGGCAGGACCGCGGGCTTGAACGGCACCGCCAATTCGGCGGCCCATCCGGGACTGCCCGCCAGCAGCAGGGCCAGGCCGACGCCGATCCGGCGGAGGCTGAAGTTTCGAGGGCGGGGCGGGGACATCACGGCAACTCTGTCGGCAAACTGACTCCGGGTGCACTGACAAATTCACGCCCGGGCAGTGTTTGCTCTGGCGCCCAGGCGGACCGGATTCCCGCGGGCTTCGTGCGATCCCACGGCCGCCCGAGCGGACGGAGCACCCCGGGTCAATCGCAGGCGGCAGTCGCCGCGGCGGCAATGATGCGGCGAAAGATTGAGAAGTGTCGTCATCGGGAACGCGGATTGCCGTTCAGGAACATGGGAACCTCATTATCGCATGAATCGTCGTTGGCTCGCTCTCGTGGCACTCTGCCTGATTCTCACCGGCCTGTTGCTCCCGCTCCTCCCCGCGCAGACGGCCCCGACGCTGCGGCTGCCCGAACCGCTGGCGGGCGCCGGTTGGCGGCTGGCCTGGGGCGGCGAGACGGGCCGGGTCTATCGGCTGGAACGCACCGCCGCCCTGCTCCCGACAAACACTGCGTGGCAGGCGGTCGCCACGGTCACGGCGACCAACGGGCTGATTGTTGCCGATGACTTGGTGGAACCCGCCGCGCAGGCCCGCTTCTACCGGGCGGTGCTCGTCACCGAATCCACGGGGATTACCGTCGGCGTCACGGACCTCGCGGGCGATTCCGTCACCACCAACGGCACGGAAGTGCTCCTCACCGGCAACGTGCGGGCCGGATTGGCGAACGTGGCCTCCCCTTCGCCCGTGGCCGTTAACCTCGTGACGCGGCGGCTCACCGGAACCGGCGAAATCACCCTGACCAACGGACTGGTGCTGACCGGAACCTTCGAGGCCGACCTGACGACGGGCCGGCTTCAGCTCACCGGTGATCCCGCCCCGCTCGCGCTGGGCGAGTTCATCAGCCTCGATCCGCGCACCTTCGTGCTCGACCTGAATACCGGCGCCTTCGCCGGCCAGGGCGTGCTCGCCTTGCGGTTGCCCAACCTGGCCGGCGCTCCCATCGGCCGGGCCGCGGTCTTCGAGAACGAGGCTACCCTGGATGGCGCCTTCGAGTCCGATTCGGCCGCAGGTCCGCTTCGTTTCACCGGGACGGCGGCTTACCGCGACGTCGTGGCGGAAGGCACCGGGACGGTCGAGGTGGATGCCGGCACCTTTCGGCTCGCCGGCAAGGTCCGGGTGCCCGGCGCCAACGCGACCGCTTACCTGCTGGAGCCCGGCTCCCTGGCGCTCCGACGGCAGCCGGACGGCACCGCCGACTTCGCGGTGGCAGGTCAATCCGCACTCGCGCCGGCCGGGGCCGGACAACTGACCGGGACGCTGAACCTCGCGGGGACGTTGGCCCTGACCTGGACCGGACCGGCCGAGGTGGGCGCGCTCCAGTTCCCCACCCTCACCGTGCGACTGGACCGTCCGAGCCTCCCCGGCGCGGTCGCCAGCCTGCGATTCAGCGGTCCGCTGGTGCTCCCGCGGGTCGGCGGCACCGAAATGAACGGCGTGATCCGGCCCGACGGCACCACGACCAACCTCGTCTCCACCGCGCCGCTGCAATTGGGCGCCCTGAACATCCGGCCGCGCGTCAGCGGCGACCTGACACTGCCGGTGCTCACCCTGGTCCGCTCGGAAACTGGCCGGCAGGTGCTGCGCGTGCAGGGTGAATTCCTGACGCCCGAAGCCAACGGCGTGCAACCGGTCCGGCTGAATGGCGAACTCGTGCTCACCGGCGGCGCGGCGGGCCTCGACATCGAGTCGCTGCACGTCACCAACGAGCTGCCGATCCCACGGTGGCCGCTGCCCCAGCAGCTCAAGCTCACCAACTTTTCCCTGCGCCTCACCTACACCAACGCCGATTTCGAGGCCCGGATGCGCGGCCGGGTCCTGCTCGCGGTTTCGCCCACCCGGCCCATCACGCTCGACCTGGACGCCGCGCTGGCCGCGAACGTGAACGACCCCGAGGACGTCG
Organism: Kapaibacterium sp. (SeqCode); assembly: GCA_044339945.1. Taxonomy (GTDB): domain Bacteria; phylum Verrucomicrobiota; class Verrucomicrobiia; order Limisphaerales; family UBA9464; genus CAIWAH01. The sequence goes on along the minus strand of JBIIUN010000090.1, from coordinate 5,537 downwards.
GACTGGATGCCACGCTCCGCGTGCAAAAGCTGAGCCTACGCGACCAAGTCTACCTGGCTGACGCCCAGTTCCGCCTGCTCGCCGGGAGCAAGGCGGCTTTCGGCAACCTGACGCTGCTCAACGGCTCGGCGGGATTGTTCCCGAAGTTCACCGACACCAACACGCCGGCGCTCCTGCAACGCTCCGACTTCCATCTCTACGCCGGTGGCGTCGGCGCAAGCCTCGCTTTGTCGGAGGAAGGCGTAAGCTTTGCGCTGACCAACGGGTTTCTCCAGTTGCCGCTGCTATTTGCCAATCAGCCCGAAGGACTTTGCCCGGATAACTCCTCCGGCACCTCCGTCGGACTCGGGCGCAACTCCGCGCTCACGGTGGACGTCACGGGGCCCAACCCGGGCGACCTGACCATCCGCGCGACCGGGGCGCTGAATTTCACCAACATCGCCGTGTTGCCCCAGCTCAATGGCCTGGCGGCCGAACTCTGCCGGGCCTCGCTCGTCTTCAATCCCGGGGGATTGCCTTACCTCACCAACCTTCAGGGCGTCGTGGTCTTCCCCTTTCCCAAGGACCAGACCACGCGCGTCGAACTCATCAACGGCGCCTGGGCCCTGGACGGTTTTCCGACCGGCACTGTCGCCCTGACCACGAACCTGAAGCTCTACGACGACCACGGCATCAAGTTCACCCTGCTCGGCCGCGGCGCCGGCCGCACGCCCTGCACCAACGGCGTCGCGCTGACGGCCCTTCGCGACGTGGACGGCGGCTTGCCGACGCTCGTGCTCGACGGCGCCTCGGAACTCGTCCTCCCGGCAAACCTCGTCACCGAGGTGGACGGCGACTTCGTGAAGAACGTGACCTGCGTCACGATCACGTTGCCCGGGCACCCGCCCTTCCTGCCCAAGCTCGACGTGAAGACGCTGCAATTCGGCGGCACCTCCCACCTCGGCGGCACCGGCGGCTTCCTGCTCACGAACACGCTCTTCACGGTCCAGAACCTCGACAACCTGTTCGAGCCCACTCCGGCCGAACCGTTCGTGGTGGCGCTCAGCGGCACCCTGGCGGTGCCCAACGGCCCGGCCTTCACGCTCAACGACGCGCGTCTCACGCAGACGTCGCGGACCCAGCCGCCGCAGTTCACCCTCGGCGGCCTCGGCATCAGCGAGCACGAGTTCGCGCTCGCGCAGAAGATTCCCGTGCGCGTGACGTCGGCGTCGTTCGAATTCAAGGACCGCAACAAGCCGCTGCCGGATCTGCTCAAGCCGGCGAACGTGAACCTCAAGTTCAGTGTCATCGCCTCGATTCCCTCGAAGGAGAAGACCCTGTTCGAAGGCACGGTCAACGACCTCAAGGTCACCGTCTCGCAGGACGGCAAACCGAAGCTGGAGGACGTGGACGGCTTCGGGATGCTGATCAAGGGGCTGAAGCTGCCGCCCATCAGCGACATCGGCGGCGGCATGCTGGTGAGCGGGCTGTCGAAGGTCGCCGGGGTCAACCGGGGCGGCCCAGCGCGGGCCGGGGTGTTCGGCGGCGACCTCGACGACCTGTTCCTCGCCGGCACCGCCGAGGGCAGTTACCAGGGCTACAAGATCAAGCTCCTGCTCGCCTTCCGGACGACCGGCATCGTGGGCGCCTGCCTCGACTTCAACGCCGGCAGCGTCGGCATCCCGATCGACGGCGGTTATCTGGGCGGCCTGCTGCTTTCCGGCGCCAGTGGCGGCATCGCGCTGGGCAACGGCTTCAACGATCCGTGCGATTTCACCGCCTACCTCGGACCCGACGGCAAACCCAAGCCCGGCATCACCGAGCTTCCGAAGATTGCGCTCTCCTGGGAGGACTTGCAGAAGAAGCTCACCGAGGCCGAAGAGTTGGCGGAGAAGTTCAACCGCCTCGTAGGCAATCCGGCCGGCGTCGGCCCGGACAGCACGCCGGCGGATCCGCTGGCCGAACTGTTCGCGAACGGCCTGACGGAGAGTCCCGGCGCCATTGCCCGGGCCGGCGTCGAACGGGCCTCGGCCTTTCCGCACGTCCGCTCGACCAACGAGTTTGGCCTGCCGTGTCCCGGTGACTGCCCGCCGCCCACGATCAATGTCTTCTGCCAGCCGCATCCCGATCAGGACAAGTTTCCCCGGGTCGTGATCGCCCGCTTCAGTTCGGTTTCCGAGGAGACCTTGAACGGCCTCGGCTTCACCCGCGCCTGGGTGACCACCCAGTTCGCCCAGGGCAATGACTGGGCCACCCGCACGGCGCTCGCCGTGGCGGCGGGCATCCGCACCAATGTGCTGGCGCGGACGCCGCTGCCCACGGTGGTCAACCTCGGCCCGGCGGCGGCGGAGTTGATCGCCATCATCAATGAAAATGCCGCGAAGTTGGAAGCCACGCTCGTGCCGCTGGTGGTGGACGCCATCGCGAATGAGACCAACGCCGACGCGGTGTATGACCGACTCGTCGCGGTCGCCTACCGGGGCGCCCCGTGTCCGGACATCACGCTGTCGGTCAGCGGGACGTTCACGCATACGACCGTTTCCAGTTTCCTGTCGGGCACGGTCGGGGCCGCGATCAGCTCCGCCGGCGTGGCCGGGATTTCGGGCCACGTCAACTTGCTGGGCGTGCCGGTGGGCAACGCCAAGGCCTTCGTCGCCGCCACGGACGAGCGGGCCGATCCCAACCCGTCGTTGTGCGCCGAGGTGGACGTCGAGGTCGGCCCCTTGTCGCTGGGCACGATGCGCGGTTCCTACGCCTTGCAGGGCGCCTACACCGGTCTGCTGAAGGCGTGGGTCCGGTTGCTGGAATGCGTCAGCGAGCCGCTGTTGTTCGAAGTTGTCCAACGCGTCGCACCGCAGATCTCCGTCGCGGGTAAGACCAAGCTCCAGATTTCCGACCAACTCACGCCGCAGGAGAAGGTCGGGGTCATCGCCCAGCTCTATTCCCGGCCCGGATTGCCGGGTGAACTGCGCACCTGTGTCGCGGACGGACTGGCCACGCTCATGGCCGAGGTAAACCCCGAAATCCTTTTCTGCGGCGAGGTCAGCCCGCGCCTGTTCGGCCTGCAACTCGGGCCCGCCCTCGTATCCGCCGGCCTGCAGGTCACCAAGACGAACTACACGGCGATCACCTCGGGGTCGCCGAGCCGGATGATGGCCACTGCCCTGTTGGCCGCCGGTTCCAGTGTGTCCGGCGGGGCGGTGGCGCTCGCGGGCCCGTTGGCCGCCTCGCTCTTCGCTGCCGACCAGGCCACGATTGGATTCTCGCTCTCGTATCCCGACCCGGCGGAGCCGTTCCTGGGCGGAATCCAGGGGCGCTTTTCCTCGCCGGCGGCGGTGGTCGATTACCTCGACACAACCTTCGACCGATTCCTCGAAAACGCGGTCTACACGGTCGGCTACTCGTTGAGCCCGCTCGGCTTCAAGACGGTGGACACCCAGGCCCGCGTCGTGCTGCCCAACCTGACCGCCCACCCCGCCCGTCCCGGCAGCGGTTGGGTGCGCCCAGAGAACCGCGGCCTCAACCTGCCGTCGCGGCTCGACCTCGTGCTCTCGGCCCTGACCAACCGCCTGGCCGGCTCGTCGCTCGGCCTCTTCGCCGACCCGCAGTGGAAGGGCTCCGCCGCCGACCTGGGCGAAGCCTTCGCGGACGGTTCGCCCGAACAGCAGCGGGTCGCTGGCCTGAGCTTCGCCCGCGACTACTTCCCGCACGGCGGACTCGTGGGCGGCGGCTACGTGCAGTTGCCGCGGGCGCTCTACGAGGCGCCACCGGCCGCCCTCTACACCGCGCTCAGTCCGACCAACGACGCCTTCACCCGGCTGGGCGCAGCGGCCGAATACCTCTTCGACTACGTGCTCCAAAGCCGGCAGGCCGGCGCGCTCGGTTTCTACGTGCCCGCACCCAATCCGCCGTTCTTCACGGACGCCGCCGGGGCCGCGTTGAAACCTCGCGCCTTGCTGGAATCCATCCGGGACGTCCGGCCGGAACAACCCCGTTTCGTCGGCCTGTATCCCGGCGGCGAATTCTTCCTGCGCGGTTTCCTCGACGGACAGCTCCTCGGCATCCCGGTGGCCAAGGCCACGCTGGAGGCCCGGCTGGCCGATGCGGCGACCGGCACCAACGCCTACTTCCGGGCGGCCGGAAAGGTGCCCGCCGGCTCGTGGCTCGATGCGTTCTCCCCGGGCGCAACCGTGGAACTCGAACTGCGGGGCGCGCCGCCGGAAACGATCGAAACGATCTTCAGCAACCGTCTGGCCCAAGCCCGGTCGGTGCTGGCCGGCTCGCGCACCGACGCGGCGCTCAACGCCGCCCTGGCCGAGGTGCTGGGCGACCTCCAGTCCAAGCTGCCCAAGGTGAAGCTCGAAGCGGCGCTGCCCTTGCAGTTGCCCGCGCCAGTCAGCGACCTGGTGCGCTTCAACGGCGGCACCTGGCTTTACGCCTATTCGCCACGGTATGAGCCCGGGTTCGCCCCGACGGATTCGAATCCCGTCGCCCGCGTCCGACGCGATGGTGGCCTGGCCATGCGCGGGAACCTGAACTTCCGCCTGAACGGCGCCAACCTCGCCGCCGTCGCCGACGCCCAGCTCATGGTCACCCCGGCGGCCAACGGACTGCCGGCCCTCGCGGGCAGGTTCTCCGTGCCACTCGTCAACGTCGGCGCGCTGGCCATCCGCGACGCCCAGTTGGATTTCAGCACCGTCGTCAACCCGCGCTACGGAGTCCGCGGCAGCGTGACGCCCCTGAACTTCGGCACGGCGTTCCGGCTCGATCCCATCACCGGCACCGACCTGTCAGCGCGACTGGAAGTGTCCCGCGTCGGCAACGCGGCGGCCGGCGAACTGTTCCTGAGCCCGGCCCGCCTCAAATTCGGTTCGGCCAACTACCTGGTTCACGGCGGCCAGCGCACCAACGCGTTTACCTTCTCCAGCACCGGGCCGTGGAGCGCGACGCTGGAAGTGACGAACCAGATCGAACTCAAGGCAGGCAACGTCACCGTGCTGCGCCTCGCGCCCAATGCGCTGGTCAGTCCCGTATCCGTCAGCGGCGTGGGGCTGAGCACCCTCGAATTCAGCGCCTCGCTTGTCTCGGGTGGCGCCACGATCACGGTGTTCCCCGACGCCACGTTCGCCCGGACGATCACGACGCAGCCCGGCGCGACGGCCCGGGTCACCGTCCGCAGCGATGGCACCTTCGAACTCACCGGCACGCTCAACCAGGACCTGCTGCCGCTGGGACTGCCCGGCCTTTCGATCACCACGGTGAAGTCGGGAGCGGCGTTCCGCGTGACCCCGGCGGGGCTGTTCGTGGACGGCCAATTGAACGGCGGCGTGCTCGCCCAGTTCGGCGGACCGGCCTTCAACGCCGCCGGTCGTTTCACGCTGACGCCGGGCGGCGTCCCCACTGTGACCACGGATGCCCAGCTAAACTTCCCCTCATTGGGCACGTCGTTCCTCGCCTTGCAGGGCAACAATGGCGGGCCGATTACCGCGACCTTGAACCAGGCCGGACTCAACCTGAGCGGGGCCCGGCTGATTGCGCCCGGCCTCTTCACCAACGGG